>NZ_MTQB01000006.1:0-176388 GCF_001974855.1 Pseudoalteromonas sp. SK18
TATTCATGCTGTTGTGTGGTAACAAGCCTAATTGCACGTTCACGAAATTCTGATGTATAGCGATTTGATTTTTTCATAGTTCCAGTTTCTCAAGTTATTGAGTCTCTGGCAAACACGGGGCGATTCAAACCAAGCATACGATTACGCTTATCAAAACACACTAATTCAAAAAGTTTTATAGGGAATTTTTCTTTACAATAATCATAGTAATCAGACTCAACTTCTTGCCAAAACTCAAATAGCCTTTCACACCGCGTAACATCATCAATATTGCTATAGCTTCTAGATACTCGAGTAGAATACATTTTTACATCGTAACTAAAGTCTATATAAATAGGGTCTATCACACCTGTTGCATTAATATAATTCCCAATAAAATTACTAATGCTATTGATACTTAGTCTTCCGCTATAAGCTCTATCTGATACCTTTTTTAATTTTTTGGCTAAACTGCTTTCAAGTGCTGCAAAATTGTCTACGTTAATAAGTAAACCTTCTTTTCTGCCCTTTAAATATTTAATTATTAAATCTGTTAAAAATGTAGGACAAGCAGTAAATACACCATTCGCTGTTTTAATAAGACCAACTTTTTTAATCGTTGGTTTAGCAGTTTGAGTTATAGGAAAATACCACCAACCACGGTCATTTTCATCTAGAAACAAACCTCGTGTTTTGTCATCTATTTTATTAAATATCTGTAAGTTTTCTATCTCATGTAACGTCTTACCCAATAAAAACATCAGCCATCCCAATATTGCTAGCTCAATATTTTTATCGGAACGGCCATACTTATTTAATGTATCAAATAATAAGCCCAGTTCTGGCGCCTTTAATAATCGCGTATCTTGGTAAGCAATATTATGAGCTCGGTGCACATTGCGAGTTATATCTATTTGTTTTTTCTTCTTAGAGGCGGGACTAAAAATCATTTCAATGCTTTGATGATCGGTTTTATCTCTTTCAGTATTGCTTTCATTGTTATCAATTACAAAAGGCATCTGAACCTCAGAATCTTCAGGGTTAAGTCCCTCTGTATCTGATAAAAAGTTTAAAGATGGTATTAAAACTGACAAATTATCAACAGCCCCAGGAATAGGTAAAGTATTAGGTTTTTTATACCATTTAGCGATGGAGCCTCTGTAACGGCCTCCTCTTTTATACAGCCGAGCTGGTTGCCAGTCATTCTTATAAAAATGAATTAAAGTATTTAAATAACCTCTATCCGTTACATTATTAGTATATATATCATTATTAATAATTGACTCTAACTTACTCGCGATTGACGAAGCTGAATCAAGGTAGTTTGTTAATATTTTATCTTTATCTGGTTCGAAGGCTATATTGGACTTTTTCATTAATAAGCGAAACTTATTACAAACCTCAGCTTCTCTTGTTGATGAGCTTGTAGCTAATTCAGGATCGATGAGTGTATGTATTGTTTTAAAATAATTACCAATAAAATTAGCAAGAAGATTTAATGATTTTGAATCTTGCTTATACTCATATGATTTAATAAGTAATACATAGAATGGTATCTCATTGCACCAACCATTTTTATATGTGCTGCGATTAAAACTCTCTCTTGAGCTTGCATCTAGCTCAACTCCATACTCATTAAAGGCATAATAAATATACTCAGGAAGACATAGCTCACTTTTAGTAAACTCCCATAGCTTCTGTGACGCATCATTCATCCTTTTTAATAATAAAAAAACTTGTGATAAACCACTCAAATCTTCAGGGGCACTTATGCGAGAAGTAAAATCATCAAAGTCAGATTTTATATCCTCGATACTGATTTCCAAGTTTACCCCTTTACAATACAACTCAATATGCTCAAGAAGCTTAACTTTTAGCGTACCCGTCATAATTTAATCACTTTTGTACTAATTTTAAGCCATTTACATAATTCTGTTTTTGTTTTAATAGCTGGAAATAAGGTACGCCATTCTGTTGAATCAATTACTGGTTGTTCACCTTTGAATAAGCCAATAAGTAACTCTGAGATTAAAGGGCCGGATGCATTAAAGTACTGCTTAAAAAGTAGTCGAACAATATCATTAAGAAAAATTAAACGTCTAAGATCGGGTGTCGGACGATTAGGAAGGATCAAACATGGGACAAGTTGATTTGACTGTTCTTGAAGTCGACAAACTTTATGAAATGTAAATAAGCCAGAGACTAGTTTTAACTTTTCATTATCAGTTTTATATCCAATTATCGGGGCTTGATAAGCATCAAGTTTCCAAGTAGTAATTGTATCAAAGCTGTCGTTTGAACTTGGTTTTAAAAACGAAAACAAATTTATATTACTAATTAAATTATCTATGGTTTTTTCAAGGGTAATATTTTCTGCGACAATATACTCAAATGTAGACCTGTCTAATAATTCATCGATCTTTTTTAATTTGCCTTCAACATTCTCATCAATCATATTCAGCACCAGAACAATAAGTAGTCATTTTTGACATTTTCATAATGTGCCTAAACAGTGCCCAGATCAAGCTTTAAATGTTCGTAAAACACTCAAAAACAGATTTTAATATTAACTAAATTTTATATAAGTTATTGTAATAATATGCAATTCATTATATTTACTGGAGATTATTATTTATAGAAGTAGTTAAACTAACGTCTTGACATGGTAGGGGTCGGTGGTTCGAATCCACTCAGTCGTACCAAAATTAGTGAATATTGTATTTAAAGTACGTTGAAGGAAACAGCACTACCTACTCTTGATCACCCGGTCCAGAGGCCAGTGGTTCGAATCCACTCAGTCGTACCAAAATTAGTATAGAATGTATTTGAAGTACGTTGAAGGAAACAGCACTACCTACTCTTGATCACCCGGTCCAGAGGTTGGTGGTTCGAATCCACTCAGTCGTACCAAAATTAGTAAAAAATGTATTTAAAATTGTACGACTGTAGCTCAGTTGGTTAGAGCACTACCTTGACATGGTAGGGGTCGGTGGTTCGAATCCACTCAGTCGTACCAATTCAAAAACATCTCAAGAAAAAGCACTACCTACTCTTGATCACCCGGTCCACAGGTCGGTGGTTCGAATCCACTCAGTCGTACCAATTCAAAAACATCTCAAGAAAAAGCACTACCTACTCTTAATCACCCGGTCCAAAGGTCGTTGGTTCGAATCCACTCAGTCGTACCAATTCAAAAACATCTCAAGAAAAAGCACTACCTACTCTTAATCACCCGGTCCAAAGGTCGTTGGTTAGAATCCACTCAGTCGTACCAAATCAAAAAATACAAAAAGAAAAAGCACTACCCTCTCTTAATTACGCGGTCCACAGGTCGCTGGTTCGAATCCACTCAGTCGTACCAATTCTAAAAAGAACGTAGGTCGGTTAAGTGGCGAAGCCACGCCACCCGACATTGGGGAAAAACCCGGCATTAGGTAACACCCCAATACCAAGCACAACCGACATAAAGCAAAACCTGCACCGGTAATGATTAATATCCAATAACAACGGATGACGCCTTTGAATTATCCAAAATCGTCGGATGACGCCTCTGGCTTATCCAACCTACGTTAATTATTGGGGACGTAGGTCGGTTAAGTGGCGAAGCCACGCCACCCGACATTGGGGAAAAACCGGCATTAGGTAACATCCCAATACCAAGCACTAGCCGACATAAAGCAAAACCTGCACCGGTACAGACCAATATCCAACAACAACGGATGACGCCTTTGAATTATCCAACATCGTCGGATAACGCCTCTGAATTATCCAACATCGTCGGATGACGCCTCTGGCTTATCCAACCTACGTTCATTATTGGTAACGTATGGGAAACACCCGTCATAAAATGTATTAATTACTCCCCACACCAATTGCGGCTGTATATTCCTGATTCGACTGCTTTATGAAAGCTTGAATAAGGCCAATCAACCACCCGTTCAACCAAACCATGTTTAAACGGGTTAAAATGCACATAATTTACACGCTGCCAATAATCACGTTCATCAACAATAGTATGCTCCCAAAAACGGCGTTGCCAAATCCCTCGTTCATTTTTATTAACGCGTGCGAGTGATAAATGTTCGTTTTTAGCCAAGCCTTTAGAAAAACGTTTTTTAATTTCGCGCCAACGGCCAGAATAATCGCTATCACCTTTGGGTAAAGTTAACACTGCATGCATATGATCAGGCAACACCACCCAAGCATCAATATAAAATGGTTTATGCATTTTTACCCAGCGCACAGCCTCACGCAATAAATCAATATGCTCAACCAATAATGATTTATTACGATCCTGCAAATTAACCGTAAAAAAATACGTTCCTCCTGGTTGATAATTTCGACGATATCTCACAAAAAATCTCCTTATCATAAGCGGCTAAACATCGTCGGATGACGCCTCCGGCTTACCCAACCTACGCTAATTGTTGGGAACGTAGGTCGGTTAAGTGGCGAAGCCACGCCACCCGACTTTGGGGAAACACCAAAAAAAAAGCGCATGCCACTCTTAAATTCCGTTGCAAACATCGTATAACTACCCATTTAATTTAACTCAAAAAGTTAGAATACATTGCTTGATAATTCACACTATGTTAACAAATAGGCTATCTTATAAATTGATACATCAAAAGCACGCTAAGGAAGGATTTAACTATGAAGTTTGTTACGCTCATTTTATTAGCCTTACTTGGTTTTTCAGTTGAAGAAGCTCATGCAAAAACAGTGGTTAAAGTAGGCGGTTATGAATTCCCTCCTTATATAGAGATTGTTGATGGACGTGCTTCTGGCCTTACTGTTGAGTTAATTAGCGAACTCAATAAAATGCAGCATTCTTATCATTTTGAATTGGTACTAACCACGCCAATTCGTCGCTTTAAAGATTACCAAAAAGGCTTATTCGATTCGGTTTTTTTTGAAAACCCGGATTGGGGATGGCTGCAAGGGAATAATATAATTAGTAACTCCCCCGTTATAGCCACAGACAGTGAGGTATTTATTGCTTTAAAGCAATTTGCAAAGTCACAAGCTTGGTTTGATAATTTAGAAAATAGAACTTTGGTGGGTATTTTAGGTTACCATTACCCATTAGCAAATTATGAAAGTAACCCTTCAGTACTTGAAAACGAATATAAAATGACTTTATTAAGCAATCATAAAAGAAGTATTGAATTGGTATTAAAAAAACGCAGCGATAGCGCCATCGTCACGCGTTCTTACTTAAACCAATACTTTAGCAAGTATCCAAAAAGCAAGCATTTGCTACTTGTTTCTGAACGAATTGCACAAACCTATAACCATCAGTTATTACTTCGCCCAACCCACACCCTCGATATAAGCACTTTGTATAAATGGGTAAAACGAGCACTCGCGCAAGACAAGATTGCAGCTAGACTAAAACAGCTTGGCCTTCAACAGCATCCCCTAACACCTTTACCTTTGCCTAGCCAAACGATTACTCCAAATTAATGGCAATAACTAGAAAACTTACTATTTTCATTATTTGTCGCAAAATCAACTAAGGTCATCAGTAAATCACTGTGTTTATGAGTAAAGCCAGTATTAGAAAGACGCTTTTCTAAATAGGCGGTAAAGTTTTTTCGCTGCTGGTGTTGGCTTTGTAATTTAATTAAAAGCTCAGACTGCTTTTGGTTAACTAATTGTGTCTCGTATATCGGGTCTTCATCCGGCCAATTCTCTACTGGTGAGCCCTTTTGTTGAAACACGAAATCACTGAGCGAGCGCTCTATTTGATTATAATCATGCTCCCCTAGCAGTTTCTCTATCTCTTTTAGTAAACTTGAGTACAAAACCCGGGGAAAAAGCTTATAAAAGTCATGATTTTTGAAAGGCTCACCAGAGGGTGTTTGCTGCCAATTTTCAAAGCTTGCTCGTAAAGCATGTACCAATATACGCCCTACATAATGGCTTTTTTGAAACGAGACACCTTGTGACTCTAACCGTGATAAAACATGGTTTAACCGTTGCTGTAAACTGCGTACCTCTAACTGTAGTTCGCTTTTTTGAGTCTCTAGCAATTGTATTTCGTCAGCACTTGTTGTTATTTTTTGTTCTAGCTTATTTATTTTAACTTGTGCACCATGAAACAAATCACGCGTATCTTTGAGTTCTGCCAATACGCTTGCATTTTGTAATTTTATAGGCGAATTATCATTACCTGATTGGGTCGTGAGCCTTTTACTTTTGCATAATGCTTGGTTTAAGGCACGCTCTAATTTACTTTCTATTACTTGGCCAGACTTACTGCCTTTGAGCAACGTGGTTAAAGTTAAAGAAATATGCTTTTGATACCAATTTTGGATCTGCTCACACTGCACATCAGATAAATTAGCAAATGGATTATCTTCACTTATTGGCTTATTAGCCATAAAAGTTCCCTCTAGTAATTATTATGTCGTATTTAAGTTAAATTACTTATAGTCGCATGTTAATAGCTATCGCTTTTTAAGGCTATATTTATATTAAAAGAACCTGACCATTTACGTTGTTTATTCCAGATAACGCACTAAACTTATATGTACATATAAAAATGCATTATCCTTATGAGAATATTTTTAGTCATAGCCTTACTTTTATCACTTTTTATTTACGCAGACCCTGCGCCTGTAACTTACTCTGTTGACGATAAAAATATTACCCTCCCTGGCGAAAAATACAAAAGTGGTTACGGTTATAATTTAGAGGCTGATACCGTCCTTCGTTTAGTTACACTCAACTGGCCTCCTTATATAGACGATAACCTCTGCAATAAAGGCTGGCTCTATCAGCTCACAGTAAGCATGCTGGTAAAGCGTGGTTATGGCGTTCATATTGAATTTTACCCGTGGGCTCGCGCGGTGCGTGAAGCAGAACTAGGCAAAGCCGATATATTATTCCCTGAGTACTATATTACTGACGATGTTATGTCTGAAAATATTTTAACCAAAACACGCAATCAATTATTAGCGCTATCTGAACCTATTCCGGGTGGCGACTTATCATTTGTGGCACTTAAAGATCACACTATTGACTACGATGGCAGTATTAATTCTGTAAAAAATAGGGTGATGGGCGTGGTTCGTTCATATAAGAACAGTGATGAATTAGATGAACTTATTGATCAAGGTAAAATAAAAACCATTGTTGCTAACAGTGAATATCAGCTTATTCACTTACTTTTAAACGGTCGCGTTGAACTTATTGTCGCCGATTTAGAAGTACTCAAGGCCAGCATTTATAAATCACTTTTATCAAATAGAGATAAAAAAAAGATGCTAAATGCCCTCGTTGCACTATCACCAAGTATAGAATACAAAGCCTTGTACTATGAAATAAGTAAAAGCACGGCTAACTGGCAATCTATATTAGCTGACATCAACGCTGAAATTGTCATTATGCGTAAGAATAATACTTTTGAAAGCTTTATAAACAATAAAAAGCAACAGTGCTACAACCTAGGATAACCCTTAATAAACTGAATAAAATTGCCTTAGTCTGCTGTTTTTAGGTCTGTACCATATAGGCTTTCATTAAACACCACGGTTTGGTCACGGCCTATTTTCTTTGCTCTATAAAGTGCTTTATCAGCATTTTTTAATAAGCCTTGCAAAGTGCAGGACTCAGAGGTTAAGCTCGATACCCCGTTACTCACTGTGTAACTGACATACTCGCCACAGGGTAACTCAACCGGATTATCTTTTAAAAAATCCTGAAGCTTTGCTAATGTTTTAACTACAGTACTAACACATTTATCCTGCGAAACAATGCAAAACTCCTCACCGCCCAAACGCGCTATAATGTCATTATTGTCACAAAATGATTTGAACGTTTCAGCAATACTTTGTAAGACCAAGTCACCACCTTCATGGCCAAATTCATCGTTTATACGCTTAAAATGATCAATATCTATCATAGTTAGCGTTAAATGCTGTTCATTTTTAAAACAGGTATCAAGTGCAAGTGTACTCGATTCAATAAATCCTCTACGGTTAAGTAAATTTGTAAGAGGATCTTTAATCGTTAAGTCTTTTAACTGCGCTTGATACTGTTTCATTTTAGTAATATCACGCTCAATAGCCGCATAATAAGCCACTTCACCCAAGGCATTTTTTAGTGGAAAAATATTCATATCAATCCAATAAGGCTCACCTGACTTTTTGTAATTAAGTATTTGCTCTGACACTTGCTGTTTATTTTCTAGCGCATGCCTTATTTTATCTCGCGTTGTTTGCTGAGTTTGAGGGCCTTGTAAAATTCGTGGCGTTTTTCCTCTAACTTCATCTAAATGATAACCTGTTACTTTAGTAAATGACTGGTTTGCATAAACAATTTTAGGTCCATTTTCAATGATAGGGTCGGCCTCTGTAACCAAAATAACATCATTAGCAAGTTCAACTATCTCTTTAAATGGGATCGTTTGTTTTTGATGGGTTATATCAATAAAGGTGGTCACTACCTCTGCGAGGTTATTATTCTCATCAAACTCTGGATAGGCGTTGCACAATACCCAGGTTATTTCTTCACATGAGCCATCACAAATACCTAGCTCAATATTACTGATCGGTTTTTTACTCTTAATAACTAAATTAACGGGATGTTTATCAACACTGAGAGGTTTACGCAGTTCGTCAATTAGATTCCATTGACTATCAAAAACGTCATGCCCTAAAGCTTGCTTTTGTGTGATACGTAAAATACTTAATGCAGCAGGGTTTGCATAAACAATACTGCTATCAGGAGCATGCACAACCACTCCTGCATGCAAGTTTTTGATTAATTTTTCTGCATTAAGCCTAGATAAATCCATTAACAACTCCGTAAACACGTACTTCTAATAAACAGCTATAAATGTGGGTAATCGTTTTTAATATATGTGAATATTTACTGTTATAACAGAAAAAATTAACCTTTCTTCCTAGAAATATAAACCACAAAAAAAGCTGATAACCGTTAAGTTATCAGCTCTGCGCTTTATATGACTAAAATTAGTACTCGTTTAGTTAAAAGGTACTCTCACCACACCTTCCATTAACACACGGGCACTGCGGCTCATACTAGCTTTGCTAACCTGCCATTGGCCATGTGTAACAACCGCCTCTGCACCCACTTTTAATGTGCCAGAAGGGTGACCAAAATTAACTTCATTAATGGCTCCGCCACCAGCGGCAGCATTAACTAAGGTGCCTTCTATCGCAGCCGCTGTACCAATAGCAACCGCGGCTGTGCCCATCATGGCATGATGTAACTTACCCATCGACATGGCACGAACCAATATACTTATATCGCTGGCATTGATGTGCTTACCACTTGAGGCTGTGTAGTCTTTTGCTGGAGCAACAAAAGCCACTTTAGGTGTATGTTGGCGTGCTTGCGCTTCATTAATATTATTAATTAAGCCCATTTTTACCGCGCCATGGGCACGAATGCTTTCAAGCATAGTTAACGCCGCATTATCGCTATTAATATCATCTTGCAGCTCTGTACCGGTGTAACCAATATCCGCTGCATTTACAAAAATAGTCGGAATACCGGCGTTGATCATGGTTGCTTTTAACGTGCCCACGCCTGGTACTTCTAAGTCATCTACCACATTGCCTGTTGGGAATAACGCGCCATCACCATCAGCAGGGTCAATAAATTCCAGCTTTACTTCAGCTGCAGGAAAGGTAACACCATCTAACTCAAAGTCACCGGTTTCTTGTACTTGAGCGTTGGTCATAGGTACATGCACTAAAATGCTTTTTTTAATGTTAGCCTGCCATACACGCACAATAGCAATGCCATTATCAGGCACTCTGCTTTTATCAACTAAACCATTGCTGATGGCAAATGCGCCCACAGCAGAGGTTAAATTGCCGCAGTTACCACTCCAATCAACGAATGGCTTATCGATAGCAACTTGCCCAAATAAATAGTCAACATCATGATCGGGCTGTTCACTTTTACTTAAAATAACGGTTTTACTCGTACTTGATGTTGCGCCACCCATACCATCAGTTTGTTTACCATAAGGATCGGGGCTACCAATAACGCGCAGTAATAAGTTATCGCGCGCCTCACCTGCCACTTGGGCAGATGCGGGTAAATCGGTTAAATTAAAAAACACGCCTTTACTGGTGCCGCCACGCATATAGGTCGCTGGCACTTTAATTTGTGGTTTAAACATCTGTTTTATATCCTTATGATGCTTGCGTGGCTTCTAAAAAGTCTTGTGCAAAGCGTTGCAATACACCGCCTGCAGCATAAATAGAAAGCTCTTCTTGCGTATCTAATCGGCATTTCATTGGCACAGTGACTACTTCACCATTTTTACGGGTGATCACTAATTCTAAAGTTGCCCCTGGTGCTGGTTCGCCTTTTACATCATAGCTTTCGCTACCTTCTAAATTTAGTGTTTTGCGGGTTGTACCTGCAGCAAATTCCAGTGGTAGCACACCCATACCAATGAGATTAGTACGGTGAATACGCTCAAACCCTTCAGCTGCAATAACCTGAACACCTGCAAGCCTTACACCTTTTGCCGCCCAATCGCGCGACGAACCTTGCCCATAATCGGCACCGGCAACAATAATAAGCGGTTGCTTACGTTGCATGTAGGTTTCGATGGCTTCCCACATACGCGTATTTTTACCCTCTGGCTCTATACGCGCATACGATCCTTGCTTCACTTCGCCGTTTTCATCCAATACCATTTCGTTCAATAGTTTAGGGTTTGCAAACGTGGCGCGCTGCGCGGTTAAGTGATCGCCTCGGTGCGTTGCATACGAGTTAAAGTCTTCTTCTGGCACGTTCATTTTAGTTAAGTATTCACCTGCCGCGCTGCTTGCCATAATCGCATTAGAAGGTGATAAATGATCGGTTGTAATGTTATCGCCCAGTACCGCTAATGCACGCATACCACTCATGCTGCGCTCACCTGCTAATGCACCTTCCCAATAAGGAGGGCGGCGAATATAGGTACTTTCTGGACGCCAATCGTATAATGGGTCGTTATCTTCGCCGTAATCAACGGTTAAGTTAAACATTGGCTCGTATACTTTTCTAAACTGCTCAGGCTTAACACTTTGCTTGATCACTGCATCTATTTCTTCATCAGATGGCCATAAATCTTTTAAGGTTACATCGTTACCTTGCTGATCCTTACCGAGGATATCTTTTTCTATATCAAAACGAATGGTACCAGCAATAGCATAAGCAACCACAAGCGGTGGAGACGCTAAAAACGCTTGCTTTGCATACGGATGAATACGACCATCAAAGTTACGGTTGCCCGAAAGCACCGCTGTTGCGTATAAATCGCGTTCAATCACTTCTTGTTGAATTTTAGGGTCTAGTGCGCCACTCATACCGTTACAAGTGGTACAGGCAAAACCAACAATACCAAAACCAAGTTGTTCTAGTTCTGGTAATAATTTTGCATCTTCAAGGTACGATTGCACTGCTTTAGAACCTGGTGCCAATGAGGTTTTAACCCAAGGTTTACGCATTAAACCTTTTGCATTGGCGTTACGCGCCAATAAACCTGCAGCAATTACATTGCGCGGGTTACTGGTATTAGTACAACTAGTAATAGCGGCAATAATACACGCGCCATCTGGCATTAAGCCCTCTTCGTTTTCAACAACGCCCGAAATACCTTCTTTAGCTAAATCGCTAGTAGATACACGACGGTGCGGATTGGAAGGCCCTGCAATGTTGCGCCCTACACTTGATAAATCAAATTTAAGTACACGATCGTAATGCGCTGTTTTTAAGCTGTCGCTCCATAGCCCTGCTGTTTTGGCGTAGTTTTCTACTAGTGCAATTTGCTCTTCATCACGACCTGTTAAACGTAAGTAATCAATAGTTTTATCGTCAATGTAGAACATAGCCGCCGTTGCGCCAAATTCAGGAGTCATATTCGAAATGGTTGCTCTATCACCAAGAGTTAGTGCATCAGCCCCTTCACCGTAAAATTCGAGGTAAGTCGATACCACACGTTGCTCGCGTAAAAACTCGGTAATAGCCAATACAATATCGGTTGCAGTAATGCCCGGTTGGCGTTTACCGGTAAGCTCTACGCCCACAATATCGGGTAAACGAATGTACGATGCGCGCCCTAGCATTACACTTTCGGCTTCAAGGCCGCCCACGCCAACAGCAATAACACCTAAGGCATCAACATGCGGTGTATGGCTGTCGGTACCTACTAGCGTGTCTGGGAATGCAATACCATCACGGTTTTGAATAACCGGCGACATTTTTTCAAGGTTAATTTGATGCATGATGCCATTGCCCGGCGGGATCACATCAATATTTTTAAACGCAGTTTTAGTCCAGTTTATAAAATGAAAACGATCATCGTTGCGTCTGTCTTCAATAGCGCGGTTTTTCTCAAACGCTTCAGGATCAAAGCCTGCGTGCTCAACAGCTAATGAATGGTCAACAATCAGTTGAGTAGGTACAACCGGATTTACTTTTGCAGGATCGCCACCTTTTGCAGCAATAGCGTCGCGCAGGCCCGCTAAATCAACTAAAGCGGTTTGCCCTAAAATATCGTGACATACAACGCGTGCCGGATACCACGGAAAGTCTAAATCCTGTTTGCGCTCAATAATTTGGCTAAGCGCATCGGTTAACATATCAGGCTCACAGCGGCGCACTAAGTTTTCGGCAAAAACACGCGAACTGTAAGGCAGTGTGGCGTAAGCGCCCGGTTTAATGGCATCTACCGCGGCTTGGGTATCGTAATAATCTACATTTGAGCCTGGTAATGGCTTACGGTATTGGGTGTTATTAATAATGGTCATAATAAATTCGCTAATTTGGTGACGGGGATGAACAAGACAAAAGCGCTACAATGAGTAATCATCAGCGCTATAAACAATAAAAGGTGAGCTAGGCTCACCTTAAACGCTAACTAATTAGCCTCTTGATTCAATTGGCGTGTAGCTACGCGCATCTGGCCCTGTGTAATCAGCACTTGGGCGAATAATACGGTTATTTGCGCGCTGCTCTTTTACGTGAGCTGTCCAACCGGTTACACGGCTCATTACAAAGATAGGCGTAAACAACTTAGTAGGAATACCCATAAAGTGATACGCCGATGCATGGAAAAAGTCAGCATTACAGAATAACTTCTTCTCACGCCACATTACTTCTTCACAGCGAACTGATACCGGGTAAAGTACATCGTCACCCACTTCTGCCGCTAATTTTTCAGACCATTTTTTAATAATTACATTACGCGGATCCGACTCACGGTAAATAGCGTGACCAAAGCCCATAATTTTATCTTTACGCTCAAGCATGCCCATAAGCGCGTCTTCAGCTTGATCAGCACTACTAAAGCTTTCAATCATATCCATTGCGGCTTCGTTTGCACCACCATGCAGTGGGCCACGTAAGGTACCAATTGCACCAGTAACACATGAGTGAATATCAGAAAGCGTTGACGCACACACACGACCGGTAAAGGTAGAGGCATTAAACTCATGCTCTGCGTACAAAATTAGTGATACATTCATCACTTGTGCAAATAATTCACTTGGCGCTTTATCGTGTAATAGCGTTAAAAAGTGTGCGCCTACTGAGTCATCATCCGTTTGTGTTTCAATGCGAACACCGTCATGGGTAAAACGATACCAATAACAAATAATACTTGGAAAAATTGCCACCATGCGATCAATCGCATCGTTTGCTTCGCTAAAGTCGTTTTCCATTTCAAGGTTACCTAGCATAGAACAGCCTGTACGCATTACATCCATTGGATGTGCGTCTTTAGGAATGTTCTCAAGCACTGTTTTTAGTGCCTTTGGTAAACCGCGTAAACTTTTAAGTTTAGCTTTGTACTCTGCCAATTCACTTGATGTTGGTAACTCGCCGCGAGAAAGTAAAAACGACACTTCTTCAAACTGCGCTTTTTCAGCCAGTTCGCTAATGTCGTAACCACAGTAAGTTAAACCTGAGCCTGTTTGCCCTACTGTACATAATGCTGTTTGTCCTGCTACTTGGCCACGTAAGCCTGCGCCACCTAATGCTTTATCTACCATGATTTGTCTCCTGTTGAATTTTTTATTATTTGTCAGATTTTGCTGAAAAAAGGTTATCTAGCGTGTTTTCGTACGAGTGATAATCTAAAAAGTCGTAAAGCTCTGCACGCGTTTGCATGTTTTCAATTTGGCTTTGTTGCGACCCTTCATTCAAAATAGCCGAGTACACATTAAGTGCTGCTTTGTTCATTGCTCTAAATGCACTTAATGGATAAAGCACCATTTCTACGCCCACATCGCTTAACTGCTCTTTGGTATAAATAGGTGTTTGGCCAAACTCGGTAATGTTGGCTAAAATCGGCACATTAATCGCCTTGCTAAATGCTTGGTAATCAGCAAGGTCATGAACGGCTTCTGCAAAAATGGCATCGGCACCGGCTTCAACACACGCTGCTGCACGGTCTATTGCTGCGTTTAAGCCTTCTTTTTGAAATGCATCAGTACGCGCCATAATGTAAAAATCGCTATCGGTTTTTGCATCCACTGCGGCTTTAATACGGTCAACCATTTCAGCTTGGGTAACTATTTCTTTATTAGGGCGATGGCCACAACGCTTTTGCGCTACTTGGTCTTCAATATGAAAACCAGCTGCACCCGCTTTAGTCATTTCTTTAACGGTACGGGCAATATTAAACGCCCCGCCCCAACCTGTATCGGCATCTACTAACAAAGGTAAATCGCTCGCACCGGTAATACGGCGAATATCTTCAAGTACGTTATCAAGGCTAGTCATGCCTAAATCTGGCATACCAAATGATGCATTAGCCACACCCGCACCCGATAAATAAATAGCCTGATGGCCCATTTTTTCAGCCATCATCGCGGTATACGCGTTTATAGTACCCACAACCTGTAACGGGTGGTTATTTGCAATTGCCTGTTTAAATTTTAATCCTGCTGACATTACCTTCTCCTAACTTTGAACGGGGCTGCTCTATGGCAACTTAGTATTTTTTAATTGTTCTATACCAATTTTATTAAAAACATGGCCATTCTAGCGTATTAAATAAATCGCTCCCTGCGTTAAAAATTATTCATATAGAACAACTATATGTCATAATTTTCGCCCTGTTATCGACTTATTTTCTCATCGCTATAAATGCTCACTAATTTAATGCAATTGGTATATTGACACCTGTACTAGTTAGCCATTTCATTTTGAGTGGCTTGTACTGATTGATATCCATCAAATTTTGTTTGTATATTCGCTTGAGAAGCGCTTATATGGCGCTTCATTAGCATTTCGGCCAGCTCACCATCATGGTTTTCTATAGCGTTAATAATCGCTAAATGTTCGTCAAATGCTTTCGATACGCGTGGCCCTACCATGCCCATTTGCACACGGTACATTCTTATTAATTGGTACAGGTCGTGGCATAACAAATGAATTAAGTGAGCGTTTTTACTGCCTTTGATTATTCTATAATGAAAGTCTAAGTCGCCTGCTTCTTGATAGTACGACTCACCTTCTTTAACACGCTGAGTGTGCAAATGCTGGTTGAGTAATTGTTTCAAGCCTTGAACTTCATCTGGTTCCATATTGTCGGCAGCTAACCTACATGCAAGTCCTTCAAGGGCACTACGCACTTGATACACTTCAATTAATCGCTCTGCGGTTAATGCAACAACGCGACAACCTATGTTGGCTTTACGCTCAACCAAGTAACAGCTCTCTAAACGGTTTAATGCCTCCCTTAGGGTTGCACGGCTTACACCATAACGCTTTGCAAGCTCCGGCTCTGATATTTTGCTGCCTTGTGCAATACTGCCTTCTACTATCTCGCGGCGCATATCTACAAACACTTTATCGGAAGCGGTTGTAACTGCGGTGTCGTTTAAAAAGTGCTGTGTCATAAAGTATTTTTATATTGTCGACAATTTATGGTTTAACTATGTGCTTATTAACCTACAGTGTCAACCCTGAAAACACTAGAAATGAATAAAAAACCACCATATTGTCGACAGCATTAGCTAAAAGTATAATAAAAAATAGTATTTAAGCCGTTTTAATCAATAAGGTGTCGACACTTTAAAAGGGTTACTCTTTCATTTTTAACACTGAAAAAAATCGTCAAAAATGCTATTATCCGGCTTTAATTTTTATTGTATGAGCCAAATCGTGGACGCTAACACTTATATCCCAGAGCAATTTATAGACGACGTAAAAACTTATCTGCCTGATCACCTTACGTTAGATGATTTTTTAAATGCCTGTCGTCGACCTTTACGTAAGTCTGTTCGCGTTAATACATTAAAAATGAGTGTTGAAGAATTTAAACGCCACGCGGCTCAAAAAAATTGGCAACTCACTGCCATTCCATGGTGCGATGAAGGTTTTTGGCTAGAGCGCCCAAATGATGAAGAGCAAAATTTAGCGCTAGGTAATACCGACTTACATTTAAGCGGCGCTATGTACGTACAAGAGGCAAGCTCAATGTTGCCGCCAATGGCACTAAAACAAAGCCTAAAAACCAGTAACACAGTACTCGATATGGCCTCGGCACCAGGTTCTAAAACCTCACAACTGGCTGCGCTAATGAGTAACCAGGGTGTATTGGTAGCAAATGAGCTGTCGTCGTCGCGTTTAAAAGTGCTTACTGCCACATTAAAGCGCATGGGTGTAGGTAACTGTGCGTTATCGCATTTTGATGGCGTTGTATTTGGTAATTACATGTTTGAATGCTTTGATAGTATTTTGCTTGATGCCCCCTGCTCGGGTGAAGGCACGGTTCGTAAAGACAGTGATGCACTAAAAAATTGGTCTATCGAATCAAACATTACTATTGCCCAAGTACAAAAAGATCTGATTAAAAGCGCATTTTATGCACTTAAACCTGGCGGTACACTGGTCTATTCAACCTGTACATTAACCCCACTCGAAAACCAACAAGTGTGTGATGCATTGCTGGAGGAATTTGGCGAATACATTACGCCAGAGCCTTTAAATGACCTTTTCCCTGGGGCCGAAAAGGCCACCACTGAGCAAGGTTATTTGCATGTATGGCCGCAAACCTTCGACAGCGAAGGCTTTTTTATTGCTAAATTTAAAAAGCACAGCAGCTGCGAAAACCAAAACATTAAAGTGAAAAAAGGGGCATTCCCGTTTAACCACTTTGACAGTAAACAGCAAAGTACGTTTATGAGCTCACTCAAAAAGCAATTTGGTTTAACAAGCCTGCCAGGTACTTTAATGCAGCGCGACAAAGAACTTTGGTTGTTCCCAAATGAATTTAAAGCGATACAAAATAAAATAAAATACGCGCGGTTAGGTATTCAGATAGGCGTTATTCATAAAAATGGGGTGCGCCTTGCTCACGAGTTTGCCACCGTATTTGGTAAGCAATGTAAAAGTAATGTACTGGAATTAACCAATCAACAAGCCAGTGATTACTTTAATGGCAAAGACATTCGTTTGGATGACGTTGTTAAGGCAACCGGTGAAGTAATATTAACTTTATGTGATTGCCCGATTGGCTTAGGTAAATGGCAAAAAAATAAGGTTAAAAACTCACTACCTCGAGATTTAGTGCAAAATACGCAGTTAATAAACTGGGAGTAAACCCTAGCTTAAGTGTAATAAAGATGTGCATAACAATTGTAACCCACTGTAATTATTGCAGTATAAAAAACGAACAAAAGTATGTGTTTTTTGAAGCTTTTGACTATACTTAAATAACTTTCTTCTTCTCCCTAAGAATCTGAAAGTGTCTTTAGTTAGCGCAGGGCTCACATATGAGCCCCTCTATAACCCAGAGTTCCTTATAGCTCTGGGTCTTTTTTTGTCTAGACAAAAGTTAACGGGCGTCGGGTTACGGGTTACGAGCTTAATCCCTCACCCAGTCCTATTATTACAAGTGATTTATTTACCACTGAGGGCACAGAGAAAGTAATTAAAGACAACTGTTGTTAATTATTAGATTTCCAAAATTGAAGCTTTTTCTCTGTGCAGCGCGAAGCGCCTCGGTATTCTCTATGGTTCAAAAATAAAGGCTTTAGGAGAAAGTTAACTGGTTGCGGGGATCGGACAACCGGACCTGGGCATTACAATAAGCTCTTAAAGATTTATTTACCACAGAGGATAGGAGAAAACAGAGAAAGTAATTAAAGACAAAGATTAAAGAACTGTTGTTAGTTATTAGATTTCCAAAATTGAAGCTTTTTCTCTGTGCAGCGCGAAGAGCCTCGGTGCTCTCTGTGGTTCAAAAAAAGGTTAAAGTTCAGAGTAAACGAGCTGCGAGGCTCAAGGCCCGAAACCCGTTACTCGAAGCCCGTGGCTCGTGTTTTAACCACAGTATTTATTAAACATCCAACTGCCTCTAACCGCCTCATAATGAGAACCAAATTGAAGCGATAAACACACTATTGGCAAGCGATTCATTTGCTCAGCCATACTAAATACATCATAAAATTTATAACCATATTTAGAAGCTAATTTTAGCTCATTCACATAAAGAGCTTTGTAGGTGGGTGGTAGTTCATTCCAATGCATTAACGCAATTTGAATAATACCTAAATGAACATCTAACTTATACGGGCCAACTTTTTTAGCTTGCTGAATATAATTATATACCCGCTCGGTAGGCCCCTCTTGATAACTTACTACTTGTGCCAAACTTATCCAAGTTAGTGCCCAAGTTTGTCTTAACTCAACCGACTTTACCAACGCTTGCTCAGCTTGTTTATATACTTGCTGAATATGTTCGGCTTGCTCGCTTGATGTTGTATCAATACCGGTTAAACCTAACATTTTTATATGAGCTAAAAAATGCCAATAATGCGGGTGTTCAGGATCCATATTAGTGGCTAAGGTAATCGCATTTTCTGCCGCCTGAAGCCTTGAGCCAGACAAAGCACCATCCGACTCTTGCACAATATTAAGCGCATTAAAGTACCAAGCATTAGCGCGCATACTTTGCATACTCATATAAACGATTACAAGCACTACCATAGTTAAAGTAACAGCAGGCACTACCTTGACCATGTTTAATTTAGTCATTAAATAAGCACTCGGTTAGTTGCAGCGGGTTAGTTACAAAAAGCGTTGTGGCCTGCTCTTCACCTATTAACTGCGCTACTGTTTTTCTAGCTTGGCTTAAAATAGGCGGGCGACGTTTTACTGAGTGAGCATCAGAGGCAACATAGTTCACTAAACCATCTTTTAGCATTTGTAACGCTATCGTTTCTGCGCTTTCGCCCCACTCACCTTCAATACTCGATGCCGTTAGCTGAAAATCACAGCCTAGCTGCTTTAAGTGCTGAATATAATAAAGGTTTGACTGAATATCGCGGTTGCGCTCTGGGTGCGGAATAATAACGTGTATGTTTTGCTTAGCGAGCCATTGTATAAATTTATCGTAACCTTGTGGCATGTGTGAATGCGGTAACTCTAATAACAACACATTTTTGTCTGCTATTTTACCAATAAAAGGCAGCTTATTAGCCATCACCATTGCCATCAATTCTACGTCTAAGCGCACCTCAGCAGCAGCAGCTAATTTTACATTAATACCCTCTTTATGCGCCTCTCGCTTTAAACTCTCTAAATCGTTTTTGATTTGAGCAGTCGCATTGTTAAAGCGACCCACATGTATATGTGGCGTTGCCACCATATGAGTAATGCCGTCGTTTTCAGCCAATTTTAAAAGCGCTAAAGATTCAGTTAAATCTTTAGCGCCATCATCAATACCCGGCAAAATATGCGTATGAATATCAATCATAAATTACTTAATTACACTTGTGGCTTTTCTGGTTGTTGTGAGTAATCGTAATAATCATAGTAACCATGACTATGCTCATCTTTAGATTTACTCATATCTACCTGGTTAAGTACCACACCAGCAACATGGGCTTTTACTTCAAATAAACGCTCAAGACCGGCTGTAATTGGTTTAATACGAGTTATGTCTGACTTAACAACATACACAACCGAGTCAACACTTTGTGCAATTACTAATGCATCACTTACTGCCTGTGTAGGCGGTGTATCAACAATAATGTGATCGTACTGCGTTTTTAACTCGCCAAGTAACTCAGCAAAGCGTGAGTTTGATAAAAGCTCAAGCGGGTTAGACGGTATTTGCCCGCTTGGCATAATAGTCACACCCGATTGCGTATCAACATGTACACACTCAGCTAGTTGCTCAGTACCTATCATTAAATTACTTAAACCAGGGTGAAATACTGGTATATCAAATCGTTTAGCTAAGGTTGGTTTACGTAAATCGGCATCAATCAGTAATACTTTGCCCATTTGTGCCAATGACATAGCTAAATTAGCAGAGGTTGTGGTTTTACCCTCTCCTGGTGAGGTAGAGGTAACCGCAATAACTTGATGCGCTCTATCTAATTGAGTGAGCAATAAGCTAGTGCGGAAGGTACGCACCGACTCGGCAAAACGGCGATAGGTATCTTCTAAATAAGCATGAATCGGGAAAAAACTCTTTTTAGGCACTACAACATGCGGTAATAATCCTAACATGCGCTGTGCGAGTTTACTTTCTACATCATTTTTATTTTTAACAGTGTCGTTTAAGGCATCAAAAACAAAGGTCATTACCACTGCAAACCCAAAACTAGCCAAAAAGGCTAAAATAACAATTAACTTTTTATTCGGTTTGCTTGGATCTTTAGGTGCATAAGCACGGTCAGTAAAACGTGCTACAGCCGAGCTAAAGTCACTAGTTACTTCGGTTTCTTTAGAGCGTGATAAAAAGGTATTAAAAATATTACGATTTGTTTCTACTTCACGCTTTAACTGATTATATTGTGTTTCTTTGCGGGTAATGTCTTGATACTCAGCACGAATTTTAGCTAAGTCGCGCTCAAGCGCATTTACAGTGCGTGTGGTTCTGTTGAGCTCTTTTTCAATACCGGTAATTAACCCTTTAATTTGCTTATTAAGGTTAGTTTTAACTGTGGCAAGCTCAGATTTAGCTGAAATCATTTTAGGATGTTTAGGGCCATAAACCTCTGCAAGCTCACTCACCTTACGCTCAACCAACACAACTTCGCGTTTAACATCTTGAATTACACGGTGCGAGGTAATTTCAGGCATGCTGCCCAATAGCTCTATGTTATCGTTGCCGTATTCGTTAATTACGCGGTTAATGCTTTCAAGGTTATTTTTAGTCGCACGTGCATCCACTAACTGCTTTGAGGTTTGCTCAAGCTCTTGGGTAACCAGCCCTGCTATACCTTCTATATCAACTAACTTTTGCTCTTCTCGATAAGCTTGTAAACGCACTTCAGAGCTATCTAGTTGTATACGCAATTCAGATAAACGCGTGTTTAACCAGCTAGATGCCTGCTGGGTAATACCCATTTTAGCGCGCATTTGGCTTTCTATGTAAACTTCACCCACCGTATTTGCCACCAAAGCAGCTAACTTAGGGTCGCTGGACTCAAAGCTAACACGTACTAATTGTGTTTTACGAATAGGGTATACATTTAAACTTGATCTAAAAGTATCTAACAGGCTGAGCATTTCACGCTCTTCTAGCTCTTCCTGAGTAAAAAGCGAGCTTTCTTTTTTATTTAAAAAAGGCAGAAATTGTTTAACGATACTTTTAAATTCATCGGTCAATGAGGGCTTTGCAATAAAATCAGTATGGTTTTTTAAATTAAGTTTAGTTATAACTTCACGAGCAATACTGTTTGACTTAATTACTTCAAACTGGGTTAAGTAATACTCTTTTTTAGTTGAGTCTAAGCCATATACCTCATCAAAACTCACCGCTTTGGTTTGCTCCGACTCAATCAATAAAGTGGCTGTGGCGGTATACTTGGGCACTAACGTTAACGCAACCATTATAGTGAGTAAGGTAACTACAATAGCAAAACCTAAAATTTTCCATTTACTTTGCTTAATAACATTAAGGTAAGCACCTAAATCAATAACTACCTCGTTGTTGCTAGGCTTTTCAGAGTGTGTATTCATTTTATTATTACTGCCTTAAACTGCTTAAAACAAGCGCTGCTCTATTTTTATGGTGTCACCCGCTGCAATTTGGCTATTTAAATTACCTTTTTGTTGCTGCTGTTTGGTTTGCTCTTTAAAAATAAATATTTTATCTTCTGAGGCTCGCTCAGTTAACCCACCGGCTAATGCTATAGCTTGGTTAACCGTCATAGCGGGTTGGTAAGGGTAACCACCTGGCTTTTTAACCTCACCATGTATATAAAAAGGGCGGTACTCTACTACTTGCGCATATACATTAGGGTTAACTAAGTAATCAGGCTGTAATCCTTCGCTTATAGTTTGCTCAACTTGCGAAACACTTAAGCCCACTAGTTTAACTTTACCTAAAAAAGGGTAATTAATCTCACCACTATTCCCAAGCAGTGAGATTACATCTAAATCAGGCTGACCAAACACTTTAATTTCAATTTTGTCACCCGCACCTAAAATGTAGTTTTGCGAATCATTCGCAAAACTAGCAAAGGTTAGTAACAATATTAAGCCAGTTAAAATTTTAACCTTCATTCATTTCCCTTTAATGCAAATGTAAAGTTAAGGCCAACAATTACACGGTCAAACTCAATATTAGTTTGGGTTGAATTACGGTCAATAAAGTCCACATAACCCGTTACCATACCAAAATTACTGGCTAAATAATTTAAACCTAATCGGGCATTTTTTACTTTATCTTTTCGATTAAAATTACCAGAGTATTGTTGGTCAACATAATTCACGCTTACTACCGAACTTAAATACTCGCTCCAATCATGCTGCCATGTCGCACCGTAAACACTCTCGCGAATGTAATCGCCTGAAAGTAGTGGATCTTTAGCGGCACGGCTAGTAACTAGTTGTAATGTTGAGTAGGTTAACGGCTTCCAAACCACAGCGCCTTCCCAACTTAAACCGCTAAAGTTATCACGTAGGTTTGACTCAAAATCTTTATTTTGGTAACCCACTTTAAACGAGCCAGTAGTAATGGCGGTGGCTTCCCACTCCATACCTAATAAGACTTTTACGTCATCTGAGTCACGGGTAATACCGTTTGAATCAATCACATCGTATTGGTAGTTTTCTTGCTTTACCTCTAAAAATGCCCGCGTACCTGCTTGGGTATTATAGTAACCAATAATACCTAACATAGGTTTATCGTAATCACGAAATTGCGATACAGCCGTAAAGTTTTGATAATTTTTATTATAGTATCCCGCGGTTACAGCAAGCATTGCTTTAGAGCTCTGCGCACCGTATTCATAACGAGCTGTTAGGTTTTGTTGTTGGTAATGTATCAGCTCATTTATAACGTTGGGTTGGCCTTCAGTTAAACCAGCACCACGTGGCTCGTATAACCAATCAGCATCACCAGTTACATCTAAACGATGTTGGCTAGTAAACTCTTTGTGCACACCTGCGCCCACATTTACTTGAGTAAAGTTATCCGTGGTGTCTTTATTATGAAACGACGTGCTTGATGCAATATCAAATTTATAGCTGTCTGGGCCGTCTTCAATTAATGCATTTAAACTTGGGGCAACATTCCATATTAAACGTGTTTGTGTGGTCGAAGGAGTCATAAAAAAGTTATCATTACTGCTTACGCCCAGCTGCAGCGTAGGTGTAACCTCAGCGCCGTCTTTGGTCATTACACTGCCCGCTTGTAATTCTACTGCCAAAGCAGGTGCACTTAACCCTAACGCAACAAGTAAAGTGGTAATTGTATTAGTACGCATTTTCACTTTTAAATCCCTTAAAAATTGTCATAAAAATTATTTTTACATCAAACCATAAAGACCAATGTTTAATGTAATGTAAGTCGCATTCAACTCGCTTGGCCATTTTATCCAAAGTATCGGTTTCGCCGCGCCAGCCGTTAATTTGTGCCCAACCGGTAATGCCTGGTTTGGTTTTATGCCTAAACATGTAAAATTCTACTTTTTTGCGGTACTCTTCGTTATGGGCAACCGCATGAGGCCTTGGCCCAACAATAGACATATCGCCTTTTAAAACATTTATAAATTGCGGCAGTTCATCAAGGCTAGTTCGGCGCAAAAAGCTACCTAAAGGGGTAATACGGGCATCGTTTTTTGTTGCCTGAGTAACCACATCGCTGTTTTCGGTCACCGTCATCGAGCGAAACTTCCATACTTTTATTTTGCGGCCATCTAAGCCATAGCGATCTTGCTTAAAAATTATAGGCCCTTTTGATGTCAGCTTTATTGCGGCAGCAATCGTTAATAAAACGGGGGTAATTAAGGTAACAATAATAGCTGAAACCACTATATCTTCTGTGCGTTTTATAAATTCGTGAGCACCAATACACGGCGCCTCAAACACGCTTAGCGTGTCTACATCGCCCACATGTTCAATACGAGCATGTATTAAGTTAGAGAGTAAAAAGTCGGGCACTATGTGCACATCAACGGTGGTATCGCCTAGCTGTAATAAAATATCGGCTATGCGCTTTTGCGCTTTCATGGGGAGGGCAATGTAAAGTATATCTATTTCGCCATTACGTGCAGCATCTACAGCACTTTGAATACGGCCCTCGACCCCTTGTTGCTCGAGTTGTTCAAACAAGCGTTCTGGGTTTCTGTCGTCGTAAAAGCCTTTAAAGTTAAATCCTAGCTCGTCGTGTTTAACTATTTCAGCATGTAAATAAGCAGCAGACTCGGTAGCGCCAATAATGGCAACATTGCGTTGCGATAAGCCTAATTTGCGACGGTTGCGTTTATATAAAAACACACCCAAACGCCAGATATATAAATACACTACGCTTAAAATAAACCAAATGGCTATACCTACACGAGAAAGCGACTCGGTAAATTTAAATAAAAATGACACAACCAGTAAAAAAGCAAAAGCAATCACCACACTGCCCCAAGCACACATCACCATGCTTTTAAATTTACCTGCACGCCAGGAGCGATAGGTAGAAAAAACTTCGGCACTGTACAAATAACTCAGTGCAACAGTGAGTGCTGATGCGGAATAAATAGGAGTGAGTTTAAAATTATAAAGTAAAGCTGCACACTGAAACGCTAAAAACAACGCAAATATATCAAACAATCGGTAAAAATTGGCATCAGAGGAACCTGAAGGCTTAAAAGTCCTTGGAGATGTCATTTTGCTTAATTCCTTATAGCTAATTCAGTGTGAGTAGCACCTTACAAAATCCACGGGGATAATATAGTATTAGCCAATTTTGTTCAATTACTGATTCCGACAAAAGTACTAAAATTCATGTTTAAATCTTTTAGCAAACTCTTGCTTTGTTTGTTAAGTATCAAAAAGAATACTCACATTTTATATAAGTTTAATTAAATAACCCCTTAAACCAACTCCAAACCCCAAACGAATATCCATCAAAAATATCAATTCCCAATGCTGACTTAATCAAATATAAAACCAGCAAGGTAAATAAAATAGTAAACGTGACAACCAAACTTAAAATTATTGCTTGAGTAAACCTTGCTATTTTTTGCTCTTTTACGCTTAATTCACGCCTGTTACGCCCTGCTAAAAAAACATAGTAATAACGGTATTTAAAAAACTTAACTACACCTCTACAATCAATGGAATGGTTACCCCACTGCCTAGCACCAATGGCTATTTTCAAATGCACTAACTGTTCATCGGTGAACGTAGTTTGTATGCTTTTAGGCATACGCTCTAACAAGCTTCTAATTGCGGGGTCTTGCTGTAAGTTCGACAAAAAAACCTCAAATTAAGCGTGATTATTAATTACAGCTTATTTTAAACAACTATTTAATAGTAAAAAGCCAATTAAAACTTAATTGGCTTTTTACTCGCTATAAATATTTTTATTTAAGCGTACTAGAGCGATAAGTATTATTGTTTAACCAGCTTGGCAACTCTACCGTAGGTACTGTGCCGTTTTGGTTAATATTTGTTTGGTGGTACGAGTGCTGGTTCCAAATTCGAGTTGCATTTTTCCAAGGCTTACCATTATCAGCAGCGCCATAAACAGTGACACCGTTATTAATGCTGTACAAGCTATTATAGTCGTTAGATACAACAACTAGTTCGGCATTGTTATCACCCTCTAGGTCAACAACAATTGGGTATTCCCTTTGCGTTGCGCTTGAATTTGCCACAGTCGATAACACCTCACCATTAAGGCCATTTAAAACTCGGACTGCAAAGTGATCTTGCACTATTACTTCATCAATACCATCATCATTAAAATCGTAAGCACTCACACCAATTTGACCGCCAGTATCGTTATTTGGAGTAGACCATACTAAGTCACCCTGTGTATTATACATATCAACCGCTGTAAAGCCTGCATGCACTATACCCATATTATTAGCGCCTAAGAAGTTAGATATAGCTTGTGCGCCACCACCTGGGTGTGATTCAGTGTTAACTTCCCATTTAACATTACCATTTGCCTCTAGCGCCACAATACGGCTATTCTCTGGTGTAGAAGGAGAAGACGGTATCGATAGAATAACTTCTGGCTGTCCATCATTGTCAATGTCAGCAACTGACGAGAACCACACAATGCTATCGCCGATATATGACCAAAGAACAGCACCATATTGATCTAACATTTCTCCTCGAGAAAATATTTCCTGGTTACCATTATTGTTAGAGTCAAATATAGAAGTGGTTGGTGACCAATCGATATTAAGTAACAAGCCTGTATCGTAATTGTAAATGGCATCTCCAAGAGTAAATTCTAAAGATCCATCGTTGTTAATATCGGCTACAGTAATATCACTTACGGTTTTCCAACCAGAATTAGTTTTAGCTATTTGTTTTTTGGTTACACCATTATTATCAATAATCGATACAAAATCATCATTCCTGTGAGAAGCAACAATTTCAACAATACCATCACCATCAAAATCGGCTGCTGCAAGAGAATATGAACCCTCAGCGGTAATG
Organism: Pseudoalteromonas sp. SK18; assembly: GCF_001974855.1. Lineage (GTDB taxonomy): Bacteria > Pseudomonadota > Gammaproteobacteria > Enterobacterales > Alteromonadaceae > Pseudoalteromonas. The sequence continues at coordinate 26,875 of NZ_MTQB01000006.1, forward strand.
ACACCTTGCGAATAATCCCATAATTCAGAACCATCAACACCACTCAGCGCCCTTACAATTCCGCTAGAATATTTTTTAAAAGTAACCACGACAATATCAGCGACATCGTTATTATCAATTACGCCATCACCATTATCATCGTTTAATTGTGCAACAACTGGCGTCGCCATTACTTGGTTATATTCAGGCATAAAATCACTTGAATTCCAATGCCATTTTTGCGCCATTTCAAAAGGTGCTAGCGGCTGAGTAACTGTTGGTAAATTGCCATCAAACTCGCCACCTAACATAGCCATTGAGCCATAAAAACTTTGACCAATGATGGGCATTTTTGCAGTACCGTGTACGCCTCTAATATCAGCATAAGGCGCTAATATTACACCTTGCCAGCGGTTACCTTTAATATCGAGCTTTTGCGCATTAGTAAAGTTAAATACAGTTTTACTTGCATGGTTACGAAGTCGCCAAAAGCTTTTACCTTTTACATTTACATTATCGTCGCCAGTAATATTAAAAATTACTGTTGCATCAGCAGGAATACCCCATACTTTAAAAGTATGTGCTTTAGCAAAGTCACGTGCATCTAAATTGAATACTTGCCTATCTGAGCTGCCATCACCTTGTAAATAAAGGCCACCCCATTTACGGTATACTGTACCAGTTTCGTCTAGTTCACCTAGTTCTGAGCTTAAGTCTTTGTAGTATTGCTCTTGCTCATCAAAGTTAAACGGCAGTGCCGATTCATCCTGATTAGAAAGGATTTTAGAACCCCACTCCATACCCCAACGAACACTCCAATGTATATCAGTACCGCCACCTGCAATCATGCTACCAACATATTGGCGACCATACTTAAAGTTGATGGTAGATTCACTAATTAAATAATATTCTTCTGGGCTGTAAGGGCGAGTGTAACCTACGCTATAGCCTTTAAGGTCAATTTCACCTGCAGCAATAGCACCATCTGCACGGCCAAAATTCGATTTAAAATCTTCAAAAACAAATGCAGAAAAATTATTGGCTACGCCCAAGTCTGCAGCTAGTGTTGTAGAGCTAGCTAAAGTAAGTGCGATCACTGCACTTAGCTTTTTAAATTTAAGTAATGAGTTAGTCATTTTTTCCCTCGAAAATGAAAAAGTGCATTGATGGCACCAAATTAAAGTCATTTGTTTAATGAAAGTTAAATCATCAAGCTATTAATGAACATTATATACACAAATAAAATCGAAAGGAACAAAAAACACTACGAAAGTACTAATTTATTGGGGCAAAAAAAGGAACAAAAATTAAAATCAATAACTTACAATTAAAAAAAAGCTGGAATAAGTTAAAAAAACAAACTTTTAAGAATTAAAGTACCAGCAAATGTAAACTTAATGTAAACTTAATGTAAACGTGATATGTATCTCCTATAGTGAACAATTGTATGTACACAACTATGAAGTAAAGTTAAAGAAAATATACTAAGAAATAATACAAAGCTATTTAGCGTATAAGTTAATAACTCTTAGTTTAATACCTGCAAATAGGTAGTAATTTTATAGCGATTAGACTTTAGAGCTTTCACTAGACAGTGTTTAATACAGTGTAATACCTTTCTTCAAACTTAGCTGGTGAAATACCGCCCGTGTGTGAATGGCGCTTTTTTTGGACTGTGAAATATTTTATAAAATTAAATATCTCAGCTTTCGCATTATCATGACAGTTCCAGCGCGGTCCATTGGAGGCACAAGGTTATGTCCTTTCATAAATGAGAGGTAGTCAGCGCTACCATCTTGACTAGCTTGACCTCTATAAACCATTACCTCAACCTTGGATTGATGTTGATATGCTGCCAAGGCTTTTATACTACAGGATATATTCTCTGGCCTGTACTTGAGCTCCTATGAACACTAATTTTTTATCGATTAATAAATTGGCGTATTTTTCAGTAATTATTATTACTTAAGGCTACAAGCGAATCCCTCTAGGCCTTTATGTACTTAACACCTAGTAACATTAACATTTAGAGAAAAACATTTTATATGAAGCTAACTTTTTAGCTTCATATAAAATGTACTCAATTTTCTATAACCGTATGGAAAAATAGCTTTAAAAATAAGAAGAGCCCCTTCCTTTCCCCTAAATTCGTGAACATATTTTAGTCCCTCAAATATGTAGGAAAGTTTAGTAGAAAAATTTGATTCCATGGGAGCTAAGACCCTTAATTTAAAAGCAGATAGCTCTCTTTTAGATGTAGTATCTTTTATTTTATTAAACCATTTTAATGAATGAACGTAACCGTTTTTTATTGAGATCCTATTAATATCTTGCTCATCATGAAAGATCGACAACGGTTTATTAATCATCACAAATTTTGCACCAATTTTTTCTAATTCTAAACAATAGTCATAATCTTGATGCCTTCTTAACGTCTCATCAAAGCATACTTTGTTTGCCAAATTAATTGGTAATACAATTGTAATTGTTGAAATTAGTCCCCAGTTTATAAAAAGATACTCAAAAAGCGACCCTTTTTTAGCCACTTCTGGTCTAATAAACTCACTATAGCCTCTTTTTTGAATTAACTTAGAATAAGTAACTGTATTTGGGTCATATTGACAAGAATGAATGGCTACTAGATTCTCATGTAGTTTTGTGTCCAAAAATTCATCATCTGAATCTAAATAAGCAATGTAATCACCTGTAGATACAGAAACACCTAAGTTACGTGCAGCAGCAGCACCTCGATTTTCATCTAAACGATAGTAAAAGACTTTTTTATGATTAAAATGCTTTGCAAAATCAAAATTCTCTGGAGAACAATCATCAACAACAATAACTTCGAAGTTTTGATATGTTTGCTTTAATACTGATTCAACGGCACGGATTGTGCTTTCTACCCTATTAAATGTTGGAATGATGATACTAAACTTTAGGTTTTTCAAGACTAACCTCCCTGGTAAAGCTAACTACTATTAGTAAAAAAGTAAAAAATAATGGACTCAATGGCGATAAGAATGAACTTTCAAGAAAGTTATGTAACAGCACATATAAGTATAGACTTATAACCAATTGAATCTGCTTATAATTAATTGTTCCACTAGCCGAATTTATACTAATCCCAATTTTAAATAAAAATACAGTTAATAAAATAACTCCTACATAACCCAATTGTACAATTACGTCAATGTATCCATTATGCGATTGCCCAAACTGTCGGATAAACTCATTTCCAAACACCAAAGGTATACTATCCTCACCAGTTCCCCAAAAAGCTTGATATCCATACCCTAAAAAAGGCTTTAAATTTATTTGATATTGAACAAAATCCCAAATTATAGTTCTGCCAGTTAATGTAACATCGCCATATAAATTACCTATAATTGTTAACACATCAAAACTCAAAGCAGTTATTATTATTAAACTCAAAAAAGTTACAAAAATAATTTGCCTAGTTAATTTACTAGACCTGATAATATACGTAGATAATTCAGCTGCAAGAACACATAAAAACACTAAAGCAAATGAGGTTTTAGAACCTGTTTGGAATAAGAAAAATAAAGATAGAACAACTATTAAGTTCTTATGTCGATAAGTACTGAAATACCAAATAATAGTTGTCAAAGCGGATATCACACCTGCCGTATTTTTATGTATATGTATTCCCTTCCAAAGTCCTTCGTGGTCAACTGAGATCCCATACAAAAAAACTATTGATAAAAGGTTTATAAATAACAACAGTAATGTATTGAATCTAAGGATTTCTAATACTTTTGAAAATGATAAAGTACTAGAAATAGAAACAATAAATACAATCACAGAGAACAATAATATCAAACGTTTAAAGGTAAAGTTTGGCTCACTGGACCACAAGAGGGAAATACCGCAAAAAATAATTAATACAAAAAAGGACCAATTAAAAAGGACTGTGTTTATAGTTGATGCTTTATACTTCAGACAGAGATATGAACCGATGAACAAAAAAAGAATGACTACCAATTGCCGAACTGGATCTGCCTTCCCTTCCACCTCAGCGATTAATTCATTCATGTAAGGTCTAGTGCCAATACAAACAAACAAGAAAAAAATAGATAGAAGGTAACTATACTTAATTTTAATAATCATTTGCCACTACTTGAGAAATCTTGCACGGAATTTTGATTCATATATTGCTTTAACCACTTTTGACGGAAGGATGCGAAAAACTAACCTAGCCAGTGGGTATATGTATAAATGAGTAATGCCAAAAACTTGCTTTATACCCCTAGCATATACCAAAAACTCTGGAAGCATTCTTTTATAGCTTCTTCTACTTACAAAGTCTTCTGAAATACGCCATTGAATTAAATGTTCTTGAATATTGTGAACGATAAACCCTCTAGAGATTGCCAAAAATAAAAATTCTAAATCTTCAGCTAGATTTGCACCTTGATATCGCAACTCAGGATCTGCCTTAAGTATGCTAACTCTTAAACAAAAAGAGGGGTGTAATATGGGCATGCACTTAGGTAATGCGTTGACTATTTGCTCATGTGTTTCTGGATAAACTCTTTTTTGAATAAAACTACCGTTACCATTTATTTCTTCGGAATTACAACCTGTAAGAAAAACATTTTTATTCTTTTCCATATAGTCAATTTGGCGGATAAAGCGCTCTGGTAAGCACCTATCGTCAGCATCCATTCGAAATGCATAGACCTCATTTCCCAGTGAATCAATAAGAGTATTAAGCCCAAATGAAAGCCTTTTATTCTCGTCACTAAAAATTATTTTAAAAAAACGATGGTTGTTTTTGTCTAGAAAACTTTTTTGCTCTGGCAAGATTGGACCATCTACAAATAAATAAATATTAATATTCTTAACTTGTTTATTTTGCAATTCAATTGAAAGTAAAGCTTCGGAAAAAAAGTCAAGATCATCTTTTATATAAAACGTTATTAATACCGCTACACTTAACTCTGTTTTATTGATATTCATTATAGACCCCTCCAGTGTGTGCATTTATCCTGCCTTTAACTTTTTCCCACTGCAAAATCCATTGAATACGCTTTTTAGGTATGAAAACAGCAGGCAATGTCGTAATGCTAATAACTATCAGGAGAATTGTTTTAGATAAACTGAGCATTTTATTTTTTATTGAGCTATCTATCATGTTTCTATAAATAACTCCTGTACAACCTATTCTAAAAAATCTTAACTTTAACCATGAAATTGTCGCTCTTTCTTTAGGCACAGGTTCATAGGCTAAAGCCTCATCACACCAAACCATCTTTTTACCTTGTCGGTATAACCGAGTTAAAAAATGAGAGTCTTCACCACCAATTAAATTTAGCTCTTCGGCAAAAAGACTTTCTTGCTCTTTAAGTACACTGGTCTTAAAGAGAATATTCCCTGTTCTGGTAACCCCACTGTCCTGTCCTGTGGTAAATCTTTTCCTTTCAAAAAAACCACCCTTAACAATCCAATCACTAACTCCATCAGGATAAACAGGTACCACAGGTCCTGATACCACATCAGCATTATATGATGTACAAGTTTCAAGCATTGAGTTAACCCAATTAGGCACTACCCATTCATCGTCATCAACAAAAAGAATATACTCGGCAAATTTCATTGCTTCTTTTATCGCGCGATTCCTTACAGTTGCAAGACCTTTACGTGGCTCACTCACATAAACCAAATTGAAAGAGTAGGCCTTATTTTCTAGTACCCAACTAGCAGATTTTTTTTCATCATTGTCGATCACGATAACTGTTAAACTTTTCTTTGCTTCTGTAGAAAGGTCTTGCCTCTCAATAGAATCAAGCAATTTACTTAACAGTTCTTTTCTTTTATAGGTTGGGATACAAATAGCTATTTCCACAAGCCTAACTCCTATGAACAGAATTTTTAAAAATGTTTAGTACCCAAACTGAAGAAACAAGCTCACTAATAGCGATGGCTATTAATATTGCAAGAAGGCCAAAAGGTGAGACAAAAATTAAAGTAACAACGGTAAAAGTCGCAGTAAAAACACTTACTTTGGCAAGTTCTTTGAATTTATTAAAACCTAAAACATATACTCCAGTAACAGTTTTTACTACATTTAAATACGCCCAAGTACCAATGAATATTGAAGTAACTATAATATTATCAAACTTTCCTTTAAAAATATAAAACTCCAACATATCCCATAAAGTATAAAGTGACAGAGACAAAGTAACTGTACATAAGGTTATCAAGGTTACATTCTTTGTGTATTCCTTCCACAAACAACTCAAGTCACCAATTGCAACAATATTAGCAATTCTGGGCCTCGCTACACGTGACCAACCTGTTACAAATAAATTAAGAGGTTGAAAGATAGTTTTTGCAGCTGTTATTTCTCCTAACAAACTATGCTTTCCAAATGCTGATAATATAAAATTTGCCCCTCTGCTTTGCGTTTCATAAGCTAATGCGCCGGCCAAACTAAAACTACTCACTCTTTTGATATATTTATAATTCTTAAGTCTACATAATTTAAAATTATAAAAATCTATAAAGAAAAAACCAACAAAGAAAGATGCTCCTGTAGAGTAAATAAGCACGTACAAGACGTCACTAACTTTTTCTAGATCAGAAATAATTAATATACCCAAAAGTAACCCAGTTACATAAATAGCATCAATAATAAAGCCAGCAATAAAGCTACCAGTAGAGAAGTGTATGTTTTTCATACTTTCTTTTAAAACAAATATGCATATATAAACAAACACAAGCAAAAAACTAACGTCACTCGTTATAACCGAGATTGTTGCCAAGACTATACTCAAAAAAGGAGACATCAGAATGCATGGCAATAGTAAAAAAATTTTACTCTGACTATTTTTATCTTTCGATTGGACACTAAAAGGAACAATCACAATAGCATTAATACAAGCTAGCGCAATAAAAGCGCAAGCAACCACCAAAGCATAATAACCAAGTTCAACTTGCGGTAAATGCGATACTAAATATATCGTAAATATAAAGTTGGATGCTGCAGAAAGACCTTGAGATGCAACACTAAATAAAGTGTCTTTTCTCATTTAAATACTATCTTATATTTAAATTTAACAAAATCTAAAAAAGTAAATATAGGCTCTTCCTTGAAAATTGATTTCATCCTGTTTTTTATTCTATATACAGGATTGATTAACATTTTTACTGACGACAAAATGGTCATAATCTTACCGGCTATTTGTATGGCTATATCTTTAGTATTTCCTTTTTTATTAAACGATGAGTTTGGCCAGCTGCGTCCTTCAGAAAAGTCATTCAATTTTAGGTATTTATTTGGTAACAGTTTAAATACATCTGCGTAAATAGTTTTATTACCTATCCAGTAATCACCATGTCCAACTATAGGTAATTCTTTATTAATAAATCTTAAAAAGTTTTTACAGTCTTCTCGTTTTTTGAACTTAAACTCTTTAAACAGACTGAAGTCAGATGTAATTGAAATTGGTGCATCATTTCGGACGCTATAATAAGTATTTTTTAACGATACAGGGTCCTTAAATAGCTCATATTCACTACCAAACTCACATAACACAACGAATCTACCAGCCCAAGATTTGAGACATTCAAAAACAATCTCTCTGCTTTCACAATCAGCAAGCTCATCTAGATTAATATCACTAGAAACTGTAGAAAATATTTCATCTAATACAAAAAAACTACCACCTTTGCATATTACTTCCTCAACCTTAAAATCTTTATGAGAGTGTAAATACAGTCCATTGTTAAATTTTAGAACTCGCCACCAATCATTGATGGGTACTTCTATGTTTCCCAAAAAGTACCCACGGCTAAAACTTAAAGGTGAGTTAATCATAATTTTATTACAACCTTAAATCAGATTCAGATTGCTTTAAAAGATATTTTAAGTCGTAAACGATTGAATTTTTGTCTTTGCATAAATTGCGTATGTTTTTAGGGCCTAGCTCCTTAAAGTGGTTATGAGCCACAGCAATGATAACGGAGTCATAGGTCTCATAAATTAATTCATCAACCAAGTTAATGTTGTATTCTCCTATATCATCTTTATTGCACCATGGGTCAAAAACATCGACATTGACATCAAACTCTTCTAACTCTTCAACAATGTCAATAACGCGCGTATTTCTTATATCCGGACAATCTTCTTTAAATGTAAAACCTAAAATTAGAACTTTGGAATTAGGTACTGTAATTTTATTTCGAACCATCTTGGTAATTAATTGCTGTGATACATAGGAGCCCATCCCATCGTTAATTCTTCTACTAGATAAAATGATTGCAGGATGATAACCAATACTTTGCGCTTTATGTGTGAAGTAATAGGGATCTACACCTATACAATGTCCACCCACCAAACCAGGTCTAAAATTTAAGAAATTCCATTTAGTACCAGCTGCACGAAGCACAGCCTCAGTATCGATGCCAAGTTTATTAAAAATAATGGAGTGTTCATTAATTAAGGCTATGTTCACATCACGTTGTGTGTTTTCTAGAACTTTCGCTGCTTCAGCAACGCGAATACTTTCTGCCTTATGTGTACCAGCAGTAATTATTGATCTATATAGTTCATCTACTACATCTGCAATTTCAGGGGTTGAACCACTTGTGATTTTTACAATATTACTTAATTTGTTACTTTTATCACCAGGGTTAATTCTTTCGGGTGAGTAACCAGCATAAAAGTCAATATTATATTTAAGTCCTGATATAGATTCAATTTCTGGAATGCAATCATCTTCTGTTGCTCCAGGGTATACAGTAGATTCATATATAACTATATCTCCCGCACTTATCACCTTGCCCAACATTTTACTAACCGATTTTAAAGGTGTTAAATCTGGCTGTTTATGTACATCTATTGGCGTAGGGACAGTGACAATGTAAATATTACATTTAGTAATTTCAGATATTTCAGAAGTAAACCTTACATTAGAACTTAATTGAAATTCTTCTGTGGAGACCTCAAGAGTTTTATCATTATGCTCATTTAATTCAGCCACTCGTATTGAGTCGATATCAAAACCTGTTGTGTTGTAATACTTTCCAAATTCTATTGCAAGAGGAAGACCTACGTACCCTAACCCCAAAATACAAATATTATACTTACTCATATATTCACCTATACAATTATCTATTATAAAACGAGCAATAATTTTTTATGCTATCGAACCATCATTCGCCCTAATCAACTTTTTCAGTTTTTTACTAAAGTTCTCACCTAACTTATCGCATCTTAGTGTGTATTCAACATTAGCCATTATATATCCAAGTTTAGAACCGCAATCGTGTGACTTACCTTTTAGGTGATAGGCTTCGATAGTTTCGAGCAAGCGTAACTGATGCAGCGCATCGGTCAATTGAATTTCGCCTCCTGCGCCTGGTGGGGTAAATTCAAGCAAATCCCAAATAGCGTTTGACAACACATAGCGCCCGGTAATAGCAAAATTGCTGGGAGATTCGTCAATGGCTGGTTTTTCTACCATGTCATGTACTACGGCGTTGTTACCAGGGGTAATATCGGCACTTTTTAAATCGACTATACCATATTGATTTACCAGTTCGTGCGGTACTGGCTCAACCATAATTTGGTTAAAGCCTGTTGCTTCGAAACGTTTGATCATTTGGCTTAAGTTATCAACCCTTTGATTTGATTCATATTTATCAATAATTACGTCGGGTAATAACACAGCAAATGGGTTATCGCCAACTATTGGGCGCGCAGCCAGTATTGCGTGGCCTAAACCTAATGGCGCAGATTGGCGAACCGATATAATGCTTACATCTCGCGGGATTATTGAGCGAACTTCTTCTAGCAAACTGCGTTTTACACGCGCTTCTAGAGTGGCCTCTAGCTCAAAGCTGGTATCAAAATGATTTTCTATTGCGTTTTTAGAAGCATGAGTAACCAGTATAATTTCTTTAATACCGGCTTTTACTGCTTCGTTAACAACGTATTGAATGAGAGGTTTATCGACTAGTGGAAGCATTTCCTTTGGCGTTGCTTTGGTAGCTGGCAGCATGCGAGTACCCAAGCCTGCAACAGGCAAGACTGCTTTTAATACTTTCACTTCAATTCCTTTTAATGTTACTTTTTTTGTTCTGTAGTCACTTGTTGATGTTTTTGCCAAATTAAGCAAAGACTTTAAGCACTACCATCCATATGGGCGGCTATTATACACAAGCTATACAATCGCTCAATATAAAAAGCAGTCTTTTTGATTGTTTTATGTTGCAAAGTTGTTAATTAATATATTGGTGCTTTTTTTATAACCTATCATTTTAGTTTTAATGAGAATATAATTACCGCGTTAACTTTTTAGGGATCGGCTTTGTGCGCGTTGGAATTTGCATAATTATATTAGTGTCTTTTTTTGCTTGTGCACAAGACATGCTTTTACATTTGCGTAACAGCGATATAATTTCCCGTGCCAAACAGTTTTACGGTGATGCAGGCCATCAACGAATAAAAAACTGGCTGAGTTTTATTGATGACTCTGCCGATAAAAGTGAGTGGCAAAAAATTCACTTAGTTAATGACTTTTTTAATAAGCATATAAAGTACAAAACCGATGACGATCTTTGGCAAAAAAAAGATTACTGGGCCACCCCACTCGAAAGTTTAGGGGTAGGTATGGGTGACTGTGAAGATTATGTAATCGCTAAATATTTTACTTTAATTGCTTTAGGCATCCCAGAAGATAAAATACGCTTTATGTATGTGCGCCAACGTACGGTTAACCAACCACACATGGTGTTGATATACTTTGAACAACCCAATCAAATACCGCTGGTGCTCGATAATTTTAATACTAAACTAGTGCCAGCTAGTAATCGTGGCGATTTAAAGCCTATATATAGTTTTAATGGCCAAGGCTTGTGGTTAGCCAAATCAAAAGGTTTAGGTAATAAGGTTAAAAATAGCCGTGGGGTTTCTGCTTGGAACACCATGCTAGAACGAATTGAACAAGGTGAGCTTGCGCCCGCCAACGATAACAATAAAGGAACTAATAGTTATGTCTCGACTCTTTAAATATGGATTGAGTTTAAAGACCCAAGTATATGGCTTGATCATTTTAATTTCGATAATTTCATTTTGTGTACGCGTAATTACCGATGTGGATACAACTCGTAATTACTTACAAACGCAAATGGCCAGCCACGCGCAAGACACTGCAACCAGTTTAGGGCTTTCTATCTCTCCCTATTTAGAAGACGATAGCCTAATGATTGCACAAACGATGGCAACCGCTATTTTCGACTCTGGTTACTACAGTGAAATTAAATTTACTGATGTGCAAAACAACATAGTATTTGAATTACAAAACCCTAAACGCGTTGAATCTGTGCCTACTTGGTTTATTAGTGCGGTTGAATTGAGTGCGCCTACTATGCACTCTGAAATTAATAACGGCTGGATGATGGCAGGCACACTTAATGTAACCAGCCATACTGGGCAGTCGTATTTAACCTTGTGGCAGCATACATTACGCAGTTTATATAGCTCGTTTTTACTTTTAGCTGCATCACTCGCTATTGCGTTTTTAATTTTACGCGCCGTATTTAAGCCATTAAAAGCCGTAGAAGACCAAGCCACTCTAGTCACTCGCAAACGTTTTACCTTAAATAAAGAAATTCCGGTAGCGCGGGAGCTTCGTACCGTAACCCAAGCCATTAATAACATGGTTATAAACTTACAAAGTACGTTTGATTCACTGACCAAACAAACTCAAGCACTTACCGAAGAAGTTTATATAGATTCGTTAACTGGGCTGGGTAACCGTAAGTCATTTGAAAACCACTTTAACTCTGTGGTCAATAATATTTCAGACGATGCGCCCATTACTGCAATGATGCTTACCCTGCCCTCGTTGAATAATATAAACCAAATAGTAAGCTACCAAGATGGCGATCAGCATGTGCTTGATGCAGCTAAAATACTTAAACATGCTGCAGAAGAATTACCAAACTCAACCGTATTTAGGTTAAACGGCGGCACGTTTGTGTTACTTGCCCCTTATGACGTGTTATTTTTAAACAAAGCCCGTTTAGATCTGAGTGATAAATTAAGCCAAAAAGAAAACAGCTTGCACATAAATGGCTACGCAAATTTAGCCATAGTTGCCGTTGAACAAGGTGCAAGCGTAGGCGAAGTACTCTCGTTACTTGATACCGGTTGCACCATTGGCGAAGACAGCACCATAAACTGCGATGATAAAGAATCGCTATTTAGCGTAAATCAATGGCGTACACTCATTAAGTCGATTATAAATGCCGGTGAAGTAAGCTTTTCGGTACAGCCAGTAAAACAAGCCAATAAGGCTCACTCTCAATGTTACTTTGAGGTATTTGCCCACTTTATTCATGATGGCGAAAAAGTAAATAATGGCCACTTATTTGCCATGGCCGAAAAGTTAAACTTAACCGAAGAACTTGATAAAAAAATTATACGCAATTTTGTGGATATTAAAGAGCAATACCCAAATGAAGTGTTTGCCCTGAATATAAGTAAGGCATCTTTGTATTCAACTGACTTTATAGAGTGGCTTACTCTTTACTCGCACACTAAGCCAGTTATAAAAACTAACTTGCTGTTTGAGCTGCACGAAATAAGCTTACTGTATAACGTGCATGTTGCTTCATTACATATAGATGCAATAAAAGAGCTGGGCATTAATGTGTGTATTGAACACTTTGGTACTAGCTTAACATCGTTTAGGTATTTACAAGGGCTGGATATTGAGTACGTTAAAATTGATGGTAGTTATATTCAAGATTTAGTAACTAACCCACAAAGCCAATTTTATATTCAAACAGTTAACAATATTTGCCATGGTTTTGGTATTAAAGTTTTAGCCTGTTTAATTGAAAAAACCGAGACTTTAGAAATACTTGAATACCTAGGGTGTGATGGTGTACAGGGCAATTTGATACTACCACCATCAAAAATCATTAAATCTAATGAAAATGGCGTAAATAAAGAGTTTACTTTTTGCACCGATGCGCTAAAATTTTGCAATTAGTACTCAACCAAGGGACGAGAGATGAAAAAATTAATTTTAGCTGGCTTAGTCGCTAGCGCAACGGCTCTTACTGCTCTTCCAACCTATGCACAAACGGACAATGCTGCAGTGGTTCAAGAAGTGGGCATAAATAGCATAATTGATATTCTTAACAACGTAACAGCAGATACTACACCAGAGCAATTACGCGAAGATTTAGTAGAAGCTATTAAACGTATTTGTAAAAACAAAGAAAAAATCAAGCTAGACGAAAAGTTACTAAATGGCGCATGTGGCGCTGCAGACATTGATGCAATGGTTGCTGCTGTTGTTGCTCAATTTGGTGCAGATAACCCGTTAATATCTGACTTTTTAGCTGCCCTTTCGGCTGCAGGTTTAGACTCTGATGCAATCACGCTTGCTGCAATTACTGCTGGTGTTGATGCTACAACGGCTTCTGATGCAACTGCTGCAGGCCCAGGTGCAGGCCAGCCAGCTCCGCCAGTAGGCAGTTTACCAACATTGCCAACACCTCCAGGCTCTGGTGGTACAGGTGGTGATAACGGTATTTCTGAAGTTGGTAACTAGTTTTTACTATTAGTATATTTAAACGCAGCCTATTGGCTGCGTTTTTACTTTGTTTGAGTTTATTTTGAATCGTTTTATATTTTTTTTTATTTGCCTGATCCTATTTTTGCTCCCCCTTCCTTTAGGTAGTTACCGCCCTTGGGCAATTTTAGCTATTGGTATTTTAACTAGCTTTACCTTTATTACTCACCTTACACACAGTGTGTTAAATAATAAGCAATCGCTATTTCCGCCGCGCTATTCCTGGCCACTCTTTTTTACTTTAAGTGCCGTTATTTTAGTTTGTGGTATACAGCTGTTTAGCGTGAGTGTTGATGTATTTCAAACCAAACAAATGTTATTAAAAACCAGCTTTTTACTCATGTTGAGCTGGCTCGTATTTAACTACTGCAATAGTGCCGAGCGAATTAAAAAATTAATTTATGCTGTAATTTGTGCAGGGGTATTTCAAGCTCTGTATGCTAGTTATTTAAACTTATCACCTGATATTGTCAGCCCTCTATTTGGTTACAAACATACAGACCGCGCGATTGGTACCTTTACTTATTCTAACTTTTTAGCTAATTACTTAGCTTTATGTTTATGTTTAGGCATTGGCGTTTTGATCAGCGAATTAAAACGCACTAACAATGGCTATAAACCCACTTTAAAACAAACGCTACGCGCCTGGGCCGAGGTATTATTAAGTTCTAAAATAATCTTACGTATTTCGTTAATTATTATTATTGTGGCGCTTATTTTAACTCGCAGCCGTATGGGTAACTCGGCGTTTTTTATCGCTTTGATAATAGTAAGTTTACTAGCACTATTTGTTTATAAGCAAAAACCCAAAGCATTTAAGTTGCTGATTGTGAGCTTTTTTATTATTGATTTAATCATCATTGGTGCCATTTTCGATGTAGAAAAAGTAAAACAACGTATTAGCGAGACTAGTTTGCAATCGGAAACACGTGATGAAGTTGTACGTGACTCAATTCCGCTGATTTTAGATAACCCGTTATTAGGCTCTGGTGGCGGTACTTTTTATACCGCATTTCCTGCGTATCAGTCTGAGCCCTACTCTGGTTATTACGACAATGCGCATAACGATTATGTGCAATTTGCCGTTGAGCTGGGTATTCCTGTCACCGCGTTGTTAGGACTACTGGTACTTTATTGTTTGTGGTTGTGTATTAACACTATGCGAACGCGTAAAACGGCGCTTTATCAGGGGGTGGCGTTTGGTTGTGCTACGGCCATTATAGCCATGATGCTGCATTCGTCGGTTGATTACTCCTTGCAAGCCGGCGCAAACTCAATGCTGTTTATTGTGGTTTTATGTTTAGCTATATTGACCAACAAGTTACCGGCACCAAAGCGAATTAAAAAAAGACGAAGTGAAAGGTTCTAGGTTCTAGGTTCTAGGTTCTAGGTTCTAGGTTCTAGGTTCTAGGTTCTAGGTTCTAGTTTATTGTAGGCAGGGCTTTATACCACGCAATAAAATTACGCTTCATCGGGTTATATTATTACAAAAAGCGCCTAGTTATTTATTTACCACAGAGGATAGGAGAAAAAAGAGAAAGTGACTAAATACAAATGTTATAAGTATTAGCAAATACTTTGTATTCTCTGTGCAGCGCGCAGCGCCTCGGTGTTCTCTGTGGTTCAAAAGTAATTTTTATGTTTTGGGTTTAAGTGATTTATTCACAAAGAAGGTTATGAGATGCTGCGCTTTTGGATATTTAGCCCGCAACTCGAAGCCCGTCGCCCGTCCCCGTCCCCGTCGCTCACGACATTAAAATATGACGCGACATGAAGTCGCTGCTACAAGTTGGCAATAATAGCGACCTAACACCTGTTTTTAATCTACTGTTCTTCTAAATCAAATTCGGTGGTGTGGCCGTCGCCGTGGATTAATTGGTACCTTGCTAAATTTCCCGCTTCAAGTGTTACTAAGCTAATGGCTGAATCGCTTACTAGGTACTTTTGTCCTTTGCCTTTGGTTTGGTGTTTGTCTACTTCCATGTGCCAGCGTTTGGTGAAAAAGTTAAGTGGGCTTTTGGGGCCGTATAAAATAGAGTCGAGCTTGTCGAGCACATTTATTAGCTTGCGCGGAAACTCATTTTTAATACCACTAGCAGTCAGTTGCCAAATTCTGTTGGGATGATCGCCAAAACGCTTTTCCACCGAAAAGCAAAACGAATAGTGTACGTCGCCCGATAATATCAGTGTTTCATTTGGGGTGTCGGTGCGTCTAAAAGTATTGAGTAGCTTTTTGGCTGAGCCTTCGTGCGCCATCCAGTTTTCTACATCAACCATCAGTGGTTGCCCACACATATTAAACAACGCTTGAATTGCCTCAATCGATTTAACTCCAAACACGGGAGCAGGCGACACAATAATGACTTTGTCATGGCTTAATAGGCTCTCTTCAAGCTCTGTGAGGCGCTCCCAATCGAGTAAGCCTGATGGTTCATTAAAGTTTTGCTCGTTACGCCAACGGTGCGTACGGGTATCGAGTACCACCACTTTAGGAATAGTCATTAGCTCATAATGCCAATAACTAAAGTCGTTCAGATGCTTATCAAAGCTTTTAAATTGCCACTGCTTATCACCAGCTAAGCAGTCGTTAAAAGGGCTCAGTAACGATCCGGTTTTATGTAGTGCGTCGTTGCCCATTCCCTGAAACAACCAATAGCTTGCTAAGCCATTATTTACAATACGCTTGCTGCTAGGGTTTTGGTTAATGGCTTGCTCCCAGCCTGCGGTTAGGTTCCAATCATCGGTTACATCATGATCATCAAACATCATTAAGGTAGATACATTAGCAAATAACCGCTCTACCTCTGCTAAGCCTTGTGCATAGCTCGCTAATGTGGTTTTTTCTGCATTAAATAGCGTTTGATTTTTTTCGTTGCTCCCCGAGTAACTCAAATTATTTAAGTCAATGTATTGCCATGCTTGGCTACTAAAATTAAGTAAATATAGCGCTACAAATTCTTCAAAATGAATCAGGTGGTTATACGCTTTTACACTGGAAAAATGCGGTTCGTCTTTTTTTAACCAATAGCCGATGCCTAATTTAGAACGGTTTTTCCATGAGGTAGTTGGCAACAAGTAATGGCGACCATACAACTGTTCTGCAATGTCAGCGGGTAAATCTAAATTAAGTGGCTGTTCTTTATAAATACCTAAGTGCTTAATCAGCTGATGTATTGCTAATAACATAGGCCCTGCTACATCGTCGGCGTATACCTGATCGCCCGAAAGCAATAATAACTGTGCCCCCTGCTGCTCATTACTTCGTTGTACAGCTTGCCAATGGCTTGAGCTTACTAAGCTGTCTTTTGCAGGATGATGCGCATTACGACACGAGCCATGTAGTATTTGCGTCAACTTTTTGGGGATCACAAATTCAGGTAATGGCTGATTGTTATAGCTAAACGCTGATAAATCAACCGCGCTGTCATCAAAAAATAGCTGGTAGGGTAATAAGGTATCGCGTGGGAATTGGCTGTTTATGGGTTTAATAACCACAAACTGTAAGAATAAATATTCCCCAAGCCTTATGGTGTCTTGTTCACTATAACATTCGTGACCAATTAGCTCTATACGGCAATTTACTGGCTTTGCAGTAGCAAACTGAATACAGACTGCGGTTTTTTCTGCTCGGCGCACCATGGGCCCCATAAGTAATAGCGGGTGTTGCACCGAGAGAGTTGTCATGAGGTTAGCCTTTAGCTGCTAATTTAAATAAAGAGTAAAAATTATCAGTGGTGGCTTTTGCCAACTCGTTAAAGCTAATGCCTTTGAGTTCACTAATGTAATAAGCCACGTCTTCAACATACGCTGGCTGGTTGGTTTTACCACGGTACGGTACTGGCGCTAAATACGGCGAGTCGGTTTCTATAAGCAGTCGTTCGAGAGGGATTTGCTTTACCACCTCTTTAAGCTCTACCGCATTTTTAAAGGTCACAATACCTGAAATAGAAATATAAAAACCCATATCAATGGCTTTTTTGGCCATATCCCAATCTTCGGTGAAACAATGCAGTACCCCGCCGCAATTTTCTGCTTTGTGTTCACGCATTAAGTTAATGGTGTCGGCACGGGCGTCACGGGTATGAATAATAAGAGGCTTTTGTAATTCATTTGCCACCTCAATATGGCCAACAAAACTGGCTTGTTGTACGGCATGGGTGTCTTTTGCGTAGTAATAATCGAGCCCAGTTTCGCCAATCGCCACTACTTTGTCGTGTGAGGCTAAGTCAATTAATTGCTGTTTATTAAGCGCGTCTTTTTGATCGAGCGGATGCACGCCACATGACGCAGACACGTCGTTGTGATGCTTTATTTGCTCTAGCATATTTGGGAATTGATCAAGCGTGACGCTTACACATAAAAAATGTTCTACTTTTTTGGCGCGAGCGTTATCAAGTACTTGGTCTAGGTTTAAATCGAGTTTATCAAAATCAAGACGGTCTAAATGGCAATGAGAATCTACAATCAAAATAAGGCCTGTTTTTACTACATGGTATAAGTTGGATTGCCGGAGTTTAACATAGTCCCCAGCAGTTTTTCGATCTTCGCGTTTAGGTTTGTTTTATCATCTAAGAAGCTAATGCCGATCCCTGGTGGATTTGAGCTCTGAGCGCCCTGTGGCGTGATCCAGGTTACTTTGCCGGTTACCACGTCGTCTTCTAGCGCGTCAGGTAAGGTAACGCGTAAGGCGAGTGAATACCCGGGTTCATAGCGCATATTGGTGCGTACAAATAACCCACCTTTTTTTAAAAAAGGCATATAACAGCGATATAGTTCGTCAAGGTCGTCTATATCTACTAATAGCTCTTGCATATCTAGTCCTTTTTATTGGTTACGTAATGTATACGCTAGTCGTGATACCGCAAGCGGTAAGTTTAGCCCAAGTATTTGTATGTTATTCTGTAAAAAATCATTCAGCGCTTGCTGAGCAACTTGGTAAGAGTCAAAACTCATGCCATTTAACAGCTGTTGTTTGAGCTGCTCACTTAAAAATAAGGTAAAAATACGCACAAGCTCAGGCTGTTTATTTATTATGTCGACTAACGCATTGAAATTATGGCTTTGTTTAAACTCAGTTGCAAATTTATAAAGCGTATCAATGTTTTCAAGCTGATTTTGCTGTTGCCACTGCTTTACTTGCAGTGGTTGGCTATAAAATAACGACAACCACGTATAGTTAGGCACATCCAAACTACTTAACCATTGTTGTGCTAATTGGTTATTGGTTACTTTAACCTCAGTTTTAGCACAGCGACTTAAAATAGTGGCAGGTAATTGCGCCACTTGGCTGGTTGTCAAAATTAAAAACCGACTATTACTTGGCTCTTCAAGGGTTTTTAATAACGCATTAGCGGCTGCGGTGGTCATTTTTTCGCAGTTTTCGATAATTGCCACTTTATTGCCATTTTGCGCCGCAGACTGATGCATAAAATCGCTTATGCCGCGAATATCATCAACACCTATGCTTTGCCCTTCCACTTGGGTAATGCGCTTGTCTGGGTGTGTACCCGCTAAGTTTAATGAACAACTTTTACATTGCCCACAAGGGCTTAACACACTATTTGGACTACTTAACTGTGCTTGGGTGTTTTGGCATAACAAACTATTTGCTAGTTGCTCACTTAGCTCAAATTTGCCAACCCCAATAGGCCCGCAAAACAGCTGCGCATGATGAAAACGCTGCGCTTTATAGCTCTGAGTTAAGCGTTGCTCTACCTCATTAAGCCACGGCAATGCCATATTATTTTAACCCTGAAAAAAACGTGCGTAGTACATTGGTAATATCACGATGCACTTTATCAATGCTTTGGTTGGCATCGACTGTTTTTATGCTGTCGTCATCATTTGCAAGCTCAATGTAACGCATACGGGTGCGCTGAAAAAACTCAATGGCTTCTTGCTCAATTCTGTCTAACTGGCCGCGACCTTTAGCACGTTCAAGGCCAATAACAGGGTCAATATCTAGGTAAATGGTTAAATCGGGTTTTAAGCCTTTTAACACCATAGACGATAACGATGCTAAGGTATTTGCACTTATTCCTCGCCCGCCGCCTTGATAGGCCTGTGACGATAAATCGTGACGATCGGCTAATACCCACTGCCCTTGCTCTAGTGCCGGATTGATCACATTATGCATTAGCTGTGAACGCGCTGCATACATAATTAGCAGCTCAGTTTCAAAAGCAATTTCTTCTTGGTGCTCTGCTTTTACTAAGGTACGTAACGATTCAGCCAGTGGTGTTCCACCGGGTTCGCGTACATTAATAAAGTCAACATGGTGATGGTTTAAAAAGTCTTGGCACAGGGCTATAGCGGTTGATTTACCCGCGCCTTCTAGGCCTTCTATAACTATAAATTTTGGTTTCATAAATACTAATTCTTTTTATTTAAAATATACCGGTTAACCGCCGCATTATGTTGTTTTAATGTGGTTGAAAACTGATGACTACCATCGCCTTTGGCTACAAAATAAACATACTCGCTTTTAGGCGGGTTTACTGCCGCTAAAATGGCTTCTTTGGAGGGCATGGCAATCGGTGTGGGCGGTAATCCGTTAATACGATAGGTATTATACGGGGTGTAATTTCTCAAGTCTTTACGTTTAATATCGCCGTCAAAATCTTCGCCTAGTCCATATATTACGGTAGGATCGGTTTGTAAGCGCATATTGGTATTTAAGCGGTTAATAAACGCCGAAGCAATTAACGGGCGTTCGCTGGCAAGCGCGGTTTCTTTTTCGATTATTGAAGCCATGATCAGTGCTTCATAGGCGGTGTCGTAAGGTAAATCACTTGCCCGTTGCTGCCATGCATCTGCCAGTGTTTGCTGCATTTTTTGCGCAGCACGTTTTAATAAACTACTCGCATTATCGTTACTATGATAATGATAGGTATCAGGAAATAGCCACCCTTCAAGATGAGTTTGCTTACCGATTATTTGCTCGCCAAGTTGTTCGAGTTTTAAATCGTTTTGTAAATGTGATGCCGTACTTAATGCATTTAATATATCTCTAAGTGCTTGGCCTTCAATGATGGTAAAACTAAAGCTAACTTGCTCGCCTTGGTTTATTTTTTTTATATTGTTGATCACGCTATCCGCGCTTAACTCGTACAAACCCGCTTTTAAGTCAGTTAAGGTAGGGTCTAGTTTAGCTAATATTTGAAACCGCCAGCAGTCTTCTAGCCACTGTTGTTGCTGCCATTGACGGCACAACTTATTAAAGCCGGTGCCTTTTTTAACTTCAAATTGAGTGCTCTGCGCCACCTTTAATGGCGTTTCAATGGTTGCTTGTAATTGCTGGTAGCCAATCACTGAGCTAAAAAAAGCCAGTAGTAATACTGATAATATAACTTTTAACACTAAGCCTCCTTGGCTAGTAACTCGTTTAGTAATGATTGGCTATGCACAATATCAAAACAGTGCTCGTCTATACTTTTTACAGGCACAATTTTCATTAAGCTGTTACATATAAATACGGCGTCTGCTTGGGTAAGCTCATCAACGCCGACAGTTTTAAACTCAACCGCTAATTTATCACATAAAGATTGCAGAAAAACACCTTTAATGCCGCATTCATCCAGCCTTGGGCTAAATATTTTATGATTTTTTATTGCAAAAATATTAGCCGCTGAGGTTTCTATTACATTGTTGTTGTAATCAAGCACTAGCGCATCATCGCTGTGCTGGGTTTGTAGAGCATTTTTGACCAGTACTTGTTCAAGCCTATTTAAGGTTTTTAGCCCAGCTAAATGAGGTTGAACGGCCAACTTAATCGGGCTAATAGCTAAGCTAATTCCCGAATCTGTTAGGCTGTTGTAATGATCTGGATAAGGTAAAACACTCACAATAATGTTTAAATTGCATTCACTCGGTGGCGCATAGCCTCGCCCGCCCTCGCCTCGCGTTACCACGATTTTAAGGACCGCTTGCGCCAGTGATGCTACTTGCTGAGTGATCTGCGACTCAAGAGCAGTAAACTCAAGTGCAGGAAAGCCCAAACGCTGCGCACATTCAATTAAACGTGCTTTATGATAAGCCCAATGCTCAACTTGTCCATCAGTAACCATTGCGGTGGTAAAAAAGCCATCGCCATAATTTAAGCCCCTATCACGGGTGCTTATGCTACTGGTTTCACTTGCTGTTATTATTGTTTGCATATTTTTTTACACATAAAAAAACCCAGTTAAACAACTGGGTTTTTATTCTCATTCGTTGTTAAAAAAGATTATACCTTTTTAAACAGTAACGAGCCATTAGTACCACCAAACCCAAATGAGTTACACAAAGCGTAATCAAGTTTAGCGTCACGTGCTGTATGCGGTACGTAATCTAAATCACAGCCTTCGTCTGGGTTATCTAAGTTAATTGTTGGCGTCACTTTTTGCTCGGTCAACGATAAAATAGACACTATAGACTCAACAGAGCCTGCCGCTCCGAGTAAGTGACCCATCATAGATTTTGATGAACTTACCATCACATCTTTAGCTGAATCACCAAAAATGGTTTTAACCGCTGATGTTTCGGCTTTGTCACCCGCATGAGTAGACGTACCATGTGCGTTGATGTAACCAACTTGCTCTGCATTTACTTGCGCATCGTTTAATGCGTTTTCCATTGCCAGAGCGGCACCTGCGCCATCTTCTGGTGGTGAGGTCATGTGATAAGCATCACCACTCATGCCAAAACCAACAAGCTCTGCATAAATTTTAGCGCCACGTGCTTTAGCGTGTTCGTATTCTTCAACAACCACCACACCGGCACCATCGGAAAGTACGAAACCATCACGGTCTTTATCCCACGGGCGAGACGCTGCTTGTGGATCGTCATTACGCGTTGAAAGCGCACGAGCGGCATTAAAGCCACCCATACCAATTGGCGTACACGCTTTTTCTGCGCCACCGGCCACCATTGCATCAGCATCGCCATAAGCAATCATACGTGCGGCATGGCCAATATTATGAAGACCTGTAGTACATGCTGTCACAATTGAAATATTAGGACCGCGTAGGCCGTGCATTATAGATAAATGACCCGAGATCATATTAATAATGGTAGACGGTACATAAAACGGCGATAACTTACGTGGACCGCTGTTTAATAATTTTATGTGGTTTTCTTCAATGAGGGTTAAGCCACCAATGCCTGAACCTACCGCTACACCAATGCGTGATGCGTTTTGTTCAGTAACTTCGAGGCCAGAATCTTGAAAAGCTTGAACACCCGCTGCAATGCCATACTGGATAAATAAATCCATTTTTTTAGCATCTTTTGGCGACATATAAGCCGATGCATCAAAATCATTGATTAAACCAGCGAAGTGAGTACCAAATTTTGATGTATCAAAGTGGGTAATATTTTGAATACCACTTTTACCATCTAATAAGCCTTGCCAGGTTGATTGCACATCATTGCCTAGCGGCGTCAACATTCCTAAGCCAGTTACGACGACACGACGTTTAGCCACGGTTTGCCTCCAATAAGGAATTATTATTATACCAATTAACTTAGCTTAGTTTATTTCAGCGTTAACACTATTACTGTTGCTAGTTATGTTATTAGTATTGGGGATGATCATACCCAAGCTACCTCAAAGTGCGAGTCTCAAACCAATAATCAACGCTGAGCAATAACAACTTAATTGCTGATAGTGAGTGAGGGTTTGGTATTGAATCATGTACTTTGAGGTGGTTTGGATATAAAGATTAAAGGCAGCGAATGCTGCCCTTAATTTGCGATTAATTACTCAGCGTGAGCTGTAACGTAATCGATTGCAGATTGTACTGTAGTGATCTTTTCAGCTTCTTCATCTGGGATCTCAGTGTCAAACTCTTCTTCAAGAGCCATTACTAATTCAACAGTATCAAGAGAGTCTGCACCTAGGTCATCAACGAATGAAGCTTCGTTTTTAACTTCTTCTTCTTTAACACCTAGCTGTTCGATGATAATTTTCTTTACGCGTTCTTGGATATCGCTCATTCTTCTTTCCTTTATTAAAAACGCCAATGCGTTATTTTCAGATTGCGGCGTAGTTTACGTCCGATAATTCTCTGATTCAATCTTTTGACCATAAATAATTTGCTGGTCAAACCTGTTGAGTGTTTATTTTACCTTTTATCGCTTATTTTCACAGCGATTTCAAGTATGTTTAAAGCAAGTTTGCGAAAAATTCAATGTTTTTTAGCAAACCCGCATACTATTTTTGGTTTATTAAATTCGTATTACGAACTTAAACCATGTACATCGCACCATTTACATGCAAAGTTTCACCTGATACATACGCAGCGGCGTCAGATGCTAAATAACATACTGCAGCTGCAATCTCATCTGGCTGACCTAAACGACCCGCAGGTACGTTTGCAAGCGTTGCTGCTTTTTGCTCATCTGTCAAATCATCGGTCATGTCTGTTTGAATAAAACCAGGTGCAACCACGTTAACAGTAATACCACGAGACGCTACTTCACGCGCTAGTGACTTAGAAAAGCCGATAACACCCGCTTTAGCGGCCGCATAGTTAGCTTGACCCGCATTACCCATAGTTCCCACTACAGAGCCGATATTGATGATACGGCCGTTCTTTTTCTTCATCATTGGGCGAAGTACGGCCTTAGATAAACGGAAGATAGAGCTTAGGTTGGTGTCGATAATATCGTCCCACTCATTTTCTTTCATGCGCATTAATAAATTATCGCGCGTAATACCGGCATTATTTACTAATACATCAATATCACCTAAATCAGCTTTAATTGCCGCTAATGTCGCCTCAATCGATGCAGGATCCGTTACGTTTAACGCATAGCCCTTACCGTTATCACCTAAGTAGTCACTAATTTTAGCCGCACCCGACTCGCTTGTTGCTGTGCCCGCTACTTTTGCACCTTGTGCTACTAATGTGTTTGCAATGGCCTTACCAATACCACGACTAGCGCCAGTGATCAGGACAACTTTGCCCTCTAAAGAAAATAAATTACTCATTTTATATACTCTTATTTAGCTGAATCGATTGATGCAAGGTCGTTAACTGAACCACACACCATCGCTTTATCAATACGTTTTGCAAGCCCGGTTAGTACTTTACCAGGACCAAATTCATAACTTTGCGTTACACCTTGTGCAACCAGTGCTTGTACCGTTTCGGTCCAACGTACTGGACTATATAACTGGCGTACTAATGCCTCTTTAATTGCATCAGCTGAACCTTCTGCTTTTACATCAACATTATTGATTACATCACACTTAGGTGTATTAAATGTTAAAGCAGCTAAATCGGTGGCTAATTTCTCAGCAGCTGGTTTCATTAGTTCACAATGTGACGGTACGCTTACCGATAATGGCAGTGCACGTTTTGCTCCGGCTTCTTTACAAGCAACAGAGGCTCTATCAACTGCATCTTTATGACCGGCAATAACCACTTGCCCTGGCGAGTTATAGTTTACTGGAGAAACCACTTCACCTTGTGCCGCTGCTGCACAAGCGGCTTTAATTTCATCGTCGCCTAAACCAATGATTGCGGCCATAGAACCTACACCAGCAGGTACGGCTTCTTGCATGTATAAACCGCGGTTTTCAACCAGTTTTACGGCTTCGCTTAAACTGATCACATCGCTACATACTAAAGCTGAGTACTCACCCAGGCTGTGACCTGCCATAACGACGTCTGCATCTGGGTTTGTAGCTAACCAATGACGATAAATAGCAACGCTTGCAGTTAATAATGCAGGCTGAGTACGGTGTGTTTGATTTAGTTTTTCTTCTGGACCGTTAAGTACAAGGTCTGCTAGGTCGTAACCAAGTGCGGTTGAAGCTTCTGCAAATGTAGCTTTTACTATGTCAGAACTCGCTAGTAGCTCTTGTAACATACCCACAGTTTGCGAGCCTTGACCTGGAAAAAGAAGTGCAATTTTTTGTGCCATAGTTTGCTCTTTTAATTAAACAAAATAAATAATGTGTAACACGGCACGTTAACTGTTATTCAACCGCCGTGTCTTTAGAATGTGTTTTTTCGAAAATAGCAGCTATTTTATCTGGAAGTTGACGTTCTACTTCTTTCACTGCTTCGTCGATTGCAGCATGAAATGCTTTAGCTGAGGCATTTCCGTGGCTTTTAACAACAATACCGCGCAATCCTACCAGAGAAGCGCCGTTATACTGGTCGGGGTTCACTCTTTTATAGAGTTTTTTTATGATTGGCGCCAACATAAACGCCATACACTTGTAAACGACGTGCTTTTCGAGAGCACGAGTAAACTTTTTCATGATAAGTTTAGCAATGCCTTCACAGGTTTTAAGTGCAACATTGCCAACAAAGCCTTCACAGACAATAACATCGGCTTTGCCAGAAAAAATATCGCTGCCTTCACTGTAACCAATATAATTAATCAGCTCGCTTTGTTGCATTAATTGTGCGGCTTGCTTAATTTCTTCGTGGCCTTTTATATCTTCAGCACCAATATTTAATAAACTCACTTTAGGGTTATCGCAGCCAAGTGCTTGGCCTGCAACCACAGAGCCCATAATGCCAAACTGATACAGCATTTGCGCATCACAATGCACATTAGCGCCTAAGTCGAGTAAGTAAACGGGATTTTTACGTTCAGTAGGTACAGCAGAGATAAGTGCGGGACGTTTCACCCCTGGAAGCATTTTTAATACGTAATGCGCCATAAAAAATAGCGCCCCTGTATTGCCAGAGCTAACACAGGCTTGCGCTTCACCCGATTTAACTAAATCAAGGGCAACTCGCATGGAAGAATCTTTTTTTGAGCGTACAGCAACAGCGGGTTCGCAGGCATTGGTAACAACATCGTTACAATGGCGAATTATTAATCTGGGATGAGAAAGTGAATCGAGTGATTCTAATTGTTTAGCTATTACTTGCTCGTTGCCACATAAAATGAGTTTTAAGTTGGCATTAGCATTTACCGCACGAACGGCTGCGGGTATAGATGAACGGGGGCCATAATCGCCCCCCATCATATCTAACGCTATGGTTAGATTAGTCAGCATATAAGCAATCTCTTAGTTAGAAATTACTTGAACGCCTTTGTAGTAACCATCTGCAGTCACATGGTGACGACGATGAGTCTCACCAGATGTTTGGTCTACAGTTAAAGTTGGACCACTGATCGCATCGTGTGAACGGCGCATGCCGCGTCTTGCACGAGACTTTTTGCTTTTTTGTACAGCCATAGTCTTCTCCTAAGAATCTTTCTTAAGTTGTTTCAAAATATCAAATGGATTTGGTTTATCATCTTCCGCCTTTAAAACACCAAAGCTGGCAGGCTCTGCTGTATAACTGCATGAAGCTTCGTTGTGGGTAGGCACTAATGGCACTGCTAAAATAAGTTCGTCTTCGATTAGCTCAAATACGTCTATTTCACCATTTTCATCAAGTGCTACTTCGTCGTAGCTTTCTGGAAGATCATCTGACTCTGCATCCAAACCGACTGGCGAATACACAAAGTCTTGATCCAAATCCAACCCTAAATCACCATT
The DNA here is from genome assembly GCF_001974855.1 of Pseudoalteromonas sp. SK18. Lineage (GTDB taxonomy): Bacteria > Pseudomonadota > Gammaproteobacteria > Enterobacterales > Alteromonadaceae > Pseudoalteromonas. The sequence continues at coordinate 53,959 of NZ_MTQB01000006.1, forward strand.
ACAACGTTGACAAGTTACAGTTACGTGTGTGGACAAATTGCCACTAATCACAACTAAACCTTGCTCATCGTTTTTGCAATGAATTTTTACCGCTATTTCACCTACTTCTTCCTGGATAACCCCTCGTAAACGAGGAAGTTTCTCAAGCGGTACAACGCCGTCATACTTTAAACGATGCTGAGCTGCTTTGCCCGGATGAAGGGTGATGGGAATTTTCACCTTTTGCATAGGGGCTGCATCATATAGATAGTTAGTAAGTTAGTCAAAGTAAAAAACCAATTTTACGTTGTTTTTCACGTGTTTTACTCACGGATCTGATTTATCCTAACTCAATCTGATTTACGCTAGGAAAACATGCCATGAAGCACCCCCTTATATTAGCCTCAAGCTCGCCATTTAGGCAGTCTTTATTACAAAAATTTAATCTGCCGTTTGAAACGTTTTCGCCAGATGTTGACGAAACGCCGCATAAAAACGAAACACCAAGCAACCTTGTTAAGCGCCTCAGTGAATTAAAAGCGGCTGCAGCCGTCGATCACTTTGACCAAGGCCTCGCGATTGGCTCCGACCAAGTTGCTGTATTTAATCAGCAAATATTAGGTAAGCCGCACAATAAAGAAAACGCAATAAAGCAATTGAGCTTATTTAGCGGGCAAACAGTCACTTTTTTAACTGGCTTGTGTGTGTACGATATTCACACTAAGCAATGCAAAACCATTGTTGAGCCATTCAATGTGACCTTTAAAACCTTAACAACGGCGCAAATAAGTGCTTATTGCGATGCAGAGCAACCTTATAACTGTGCAGGAAGTTTTAAAAGTGAAGGCTTGGGTATTTGCTTATTTGAAAAGCTCAGTGGTGATGATCCAAATAGTTTAATTGGTTTACCACTGATTAAACTCAGCCAATTACTGGCTGAGTTTGGTGTTGATGTCTTAGCAGCGCAAGTGCCTAGCGCAAATTAACTGATTAGCCGAGTAATATATTTTGCAACTGCTGATAGTTGTTAGCGGTTGCAATCGGAGTTAATTCATTAAGTTGCGCAGCGTTGTGTACACCCATGGTTACCCCTATTCTATCCATACCCGCGGCTTTTGCCATTGCCATATCTATTTGGGTGTCGCCTATCATTAGCGCTTCATCAACACTTACCCCTAGCTCTTCAAGCAATTGATAAAGCATATCGGGAGCAGGCTTTGATTTAGCGTCGTCACTGGTTCGCGTAGCACTAAAAAAGTGACGCAATTGGCTTTCATCTAGAAGACGTTCCAGCCCTACTCGGCTTTTACCTGTGGCAACTGCCAATATTACGCCTTGGCTTTTTAACGCAGTAAGTACCTGTGCAACATGTTCAAACAGCGGTGTTGGGGTGGTATCAAGTGCATATTGCTGTTTATACCCTGCAATAAGCGCTTCGTGATGCTCACGGTGGTCAGGAAACAAGGTTGCGATTGCGTTTTCAAGCGATAAACCAATAATATTTTTACTGGCGGTATCGCTTGGCGGCTCAATATTAAGCGATTGGGCACTTTTGCGAATGCAATTAACGATTTTGCTAATTGAATCCATAATGGTGCCGTCCCAATCAAAAATTACTAGCTTATATTTTTTAATCGGCGTTAAATTCACGCTTTTGCTGCTCTAAGTTTAACCAAACAGCTTGATAGTGCTTTATCCAGCGGTGCTTCTACTCGCATGGTGGTTTCGTTTTTAGGATGGTAGAAGCTTAAATCATGAGCGTGTAAAAATAAGCGGTTTAAACCACGTTTACGCATTGACTCGTCAAACCCTTGGTCGCCGTACTTATCATCACACGCAATGGCATGACCTTGGCACTGAGTGTGCACACGAATTTGGTGAGTACGACCAGTTACAGGGGATGCTTGTACTAATGAACAATCGTTATAACGCTCAAGCACTTTAAAACGAGTATGCGACGGTTTACCTTCCGTGTTATCAACACGTACTACGCGCTCACCCGATTTAAGGGTATTTTTACGCAAACCTTCCGTTACATTTTTCGTTTTAGAGTCCCATTGGCCTTCTACCAATGCCCAGTAATTTTTTTCCATGGTTTTTTCGCGTAATTGCTCATGCAAAGCGGTCAGCACTGAGCGACGCTTAGCAATAAGTAAACAACCTGAAGTATCGCGGTCTAACCGATGTACTAGCTCAAGGCTGCGCTCTTCTGGGCGTAAAACACGTAATGCTTCAATAAGCCCATAGCTTAAGCCACTACCGCCATGCACAGCCATACCTGAGGGCTTATTAATAACAATCAGGTATTTATCTTCAAATAATATATCGTCTTCGAGGCGCGTTACTTTATCGAGTTTTGAGGGTACAAACTCTTCACGCTCTGACACTCTAATTGGCGGTATACGAATAACGTCGTCTAGCTGCAATTTATAAACAGGCTTAATACGTTTTTTATTTACACGCACCTCACCCTTACGAAGAATTTTGTAAACTGCGCTTTTAGGCACCCCTTTTAAATGGGTAATAAGAAAGTTATCAATACGCTGACCTAAGTGGTCTTCGTTGATAGTGACAAAAGTTACTTGTAAGCCGGTTTTTTCTGACATTGCCTAATCACTGATTTAAGTAAAATAATTTAGTTGCTAACACGGTTATAATAGTGGGATAATCAGCAGCGCAAATATTTAGTATTTGCAAATAACAACGGTGCTTTTTAACACAACAAAACATTCGTGATGCACATTCTGGGTAACCGATCATACAGATCCGAGTTAAGTTTTCCAAAGCTTTTATACATACCCAGTTAACACGTGCGCACAACTAACGGCAATGCGCGTAATATATTGCTGGTTAAGTTTGAACATGAATTGATTTTTAATGTGATAGTAAAAGCAATGAACAGATAATTTGTCTGATAGTGACGGCGTAAAAACACGCCGTTCAGAATTCGCTCAAATATTGTAGTAGTACCGTACAGCAGCTTATTTAGAACTAAAAAAATCTAATAAATAAGCGTTCATTAACATCGGTAGCGATTTTTGCTCATAAAATAGATAACGGTAGTTTTAAAAACGAAACTATGGTTTGAACCTAAAGAGCCCTACGCACCTAATATGAATGCATTTAATAAGATTGATATGACAGGCCAACTTCTGGATAAAACGTGTATTGAGCTAAATAGCCGACACATTTGAATCCTTTTAGAATTTAATAGCGTGATAACACCCTATTGTTTGCCGGCATTTAAAATACTGCGTACCAAAATACAGAGCCGTTCCGTTAAAGACCCAGTCGTGAGGCTGCACATTCTAAAAATAGGAACACCTGAACAGGCGAGAAAAACATCGTCATGTCAGCGACATAAACTAGTAGAGTAACATTATGAAACGTATGCTAATCAATGCAACGCAGCAAGAAGAAATGCGCGTAGCACTGGTTGACGGCCAGCGCCTATATGATTTAGATATAGAAAGCCCAGGTCACGAACAGAAAAAAGCCAATATTTATAAAGGCAAAATCACACGCATTGAACCATCTTTAGAAGCAGCATTTGTTGATTACGGTGCTGATCGTCATGGTTTCCTTCCATTAAAAGAAATTGCTCGTACTTACTTCCCGCAAGGTTACACCTTCCATGGTCGTCCGAATATTCGCGACGTGATCAAAGAAGGTCAAGAAGTAATAGTACAAGTTGATAAAGAAGAGCGCGGCCAAAAAGGTGCAGCATTAACTACCTTTATCAGTGTTGCCGGCAGCTACTTAGTGCTTATGCCTAACAACCCTCGTGCTGGCGGTATTTCTCGTCGTATCGAAGGTGATGAGCGTACTGAACTTAAAGAGTCGCTAAGCCGCCTAGAACTACCTAAAGGAATGGGCTTAATTGTACGTACTGCAGGTGTTGGTAAATCGTTTGAAGAACTAAACTACGATTTAAAAGCATTACTAGTCCACTGGGAAGCCATTCAACAAGCGGCAGACAGTGCTAAAGCACCATTCTTAATTCACCAAGAAAGTAACGTGATTTTCCGCGCTATTCGCGACTATTTACGTCGTGACATTGGTGAAATTTTAATTGATAAGCCACGTGTTTTTGAAGAAGCTAAAGCGCACATTGAGCGTTTTCGTCCTGACTTTATGAGCCGCGTTAAGCTTTATCAAGGTGACACACCATTATTTACGCATTACCAAATTGAAAGCCAAATTGAGTCTGCGTTCCAACGTGAAGTGCGTTTACCGTCAGGCGGTTCAATTGTTATTGACCCTACTGAAGCACTTACCTCTATTGATATTAACTCGTCTAAAGCAACAAAAGGCGGTGATATTGAAGAAACAGCACTTAACACCAACCTAGAAGCAGCGGATGAAATTGCACGTCAACTTCGTTTACGTGACTTGGGTGGTTTAATTGTTATCGACTTTATTGATATGACACCTCCACGTCATCAACGTGAAGTAGAAAACCGCTTAAAAGATGCTGCTCGCCCAGATCGTGCCCGTGTACAAATTGGCAAAATTTCGCGCTTTGGTTTACTTGAAATGTCGCGTCAGCGATTACGCCCTTCACTAGGTGAAGCAAGCCAAGGTGTTTGTCCACGTTGTAGCGGCCAAGGTACTATTCGTTCAAACGAGTCAATTGCACTATCAATTTTACGCTTGATTGAAGAAGAAGCGATTAAAGACAACACTGCACAAGTAAACGCACAAGTGCCTGTTGCCGTTGCCGCTTATTTATTAAATGAGCAGCGTCGTAGCGTTCACCGCATTGAAAAGCATCATAAATGTGATGTAGTGATTATTCCTAATCAACACATGGAAACACCACATTACGAAGTTATGCGTTTACGTAAAGACGAAACACTTGAAACAGTAAGTTATGAGCAAGTTGTTGCGCCTGAGCCTGAAGCATTTGAAATGTCTAAATCGCCAGCAGCCCCTGTACGTGAAGAGCCGAAGCTTAAAGGTGTCGTTATGCCTTCTAGCCCTGCTCCACAAGCAGCAGCAAAAGCAGCGCCGGTAGTAGAAGCAAAAGCTGAAATTGGCTTATTTACTGCACTTGGAAAATGGATTAAGTCGTTATTTGCAAGTGAAAGTGAGCAAACAACACAAGAGTCTACAGATAAGAAATCTCAAGAGCGTACCAATAACAACCGTGGCAATGATAATCGTCGTCGAAACAACAACCAACGTCGTCGCAATAATAACCCACGCAATAAACCACGCAACGAACGTACAACAGACACTGAAACTAAAAATGAGTCAGCACCTGTAAATGATACGCAAGAAAAGAATGAGAACCGCAATAAGCGCCGTCGTAATTCAAATACGCGTAAACGTCCTGAGCATAAAACAGAAGATAAAACGCAAGTAAAAGCAGAGGCAACTCAAAAAGCTGATACTGCACCTAAATCTGATAAGAATGCTGAGCCAAAAGAGCAAAAGCCTAAGGTACGTCGCCAACGTCGTAATTTACGTAAAAAAGTTCGCGTACAAGACGAAAGTGCTGAGCAAGTTCAAACAACAGAGCAAGCTGTTGAGCAACCTGTGATGAAAGAAGACAAGCCACAAGTACAAGAACAAGCACCTGTTGCTGAAAAGCAAACGCCAGTATCAGATGAAAAAGCACCTGCACCTGCTAAAGAACAAGCAGAGGCTGTTGTTGATGCAAACGATAACGCTGTGGCACAAGATGAAGAACAAGAGCAAACACGCACTCGTTCACGTCGTTCACCACGTCATCTTCGCGCATCAGGTCAACGCCGTCGTCGCCCTGAAGGTGAAAACGCACCAGAAAAGTCTGATGAAGCGCCTGCGTTTGTACCCGTTGCGGATCAAGCCGCTGCTGAATACGAAGCAGAGCTAAAAGCAAAAGCACATAAATCGGCCGTTGATGCCTCTGATGCAGTTGAACAAAACATTGTTGAGGAAGAATTAGCGAAAACTGAAGAACCAGTGAAAACTGAAGAACCAGTGAAAACTGAAGAACCAGTGAAAACTGAAGAACCAGTGAAAGCTGAAGAGCCAGTGAAAGCTGAAGAACCAGTGAAAGCTGCAGAACCAGTGAAAACTGAAAAACCAGTAAAAACTGAAGAGCCAGTGAAAACTGAAGAGCCAGTTAAAACTGAAGAACCAGTACAAACTGAAGAACCAGTACAAACTGAAGAACCAGTGAAAGCTGAAGAACCAGTAAAAACTGAAGAACCAGTACAAGCTGAAGAACCAGTAAAAACTGAAGAAGTTGCTGTTGAAGCTGAAACCGCACCGGTTAGTGCTACTGAAACACCTGTAGAAGCGAAAGAAGCACCAGTGGTTACAAGCCAACCTAAAACTGTTTCACAAGCGAGTTCTAGTAAGGTAAACGCTAAAACAGTGATTACAGCTGGACATGCAAGTGCGCCAATGGCACAGCCAACACCTGTAGCTGATAGCGAAACCAAGCATACATCAGTTGCAATGGCACATGACAAACGCGAGTTAATCCCTGACAGCGGCCTTCGCCCTGGCTCGGTAAAACCTGCCGGTCGTGCAAGCTCAGCAATGACTAAAACACTTAATGCTGAATAAGCACTAAGTTTAGCTCAAAGCATAAAAAAGCCGCGTTAATTGATTTTAACGCGGTTTTTTATTGCTTGGAATTTATGTAACTGGCAAACGGGGGCTGCGGGGATCGGGCTTCGAGCCTGTTCCCCAAACCCGTAGCTCGCAATTTGCCGTAAGCATGACAATAAGACCTTAGTGATTTATTTACCACAGAGGATAGGAGAAAACAGAAGAAATGATTAAATACAAATGTTGTGAGAATTAAAAAAGTACAGATTATTGGTTTTTATTTCTTTGTATTCTCAGTGCAGCGCGCAGCGCCTCGGTGTTCTCTTTGGTTAAAAAATCAAAGACTAGAGGTGAAAAAGTTAGCGGGCTGCGGTGATCGAGCTTCGAGCCTGTTCCCCAAACCTGTAGCTCACAACTTGCCGTAAGCATGACAATAAGACTTTAGTGATTTATTTACCACTGAGGATAGGAGAAAAAAGAGGAAATGATTAAATACAAATGTTATGAGAATTAAAAAAGTACAGGGTATTAGTTTTTGTTTTGTATTCTCAGTGCAGCGGGCTGTGAGGTTAGGGCTTCGAGCCTGCTCCCGTAGCTCGTTGCCCGCCAAAACTATCTTTAATGACGCGACATAAAGTCGCTGCTACATCTAAACCTTGTAGCAGCGGGTTCACCCCGCGTTTGAATTAAAAAACCAAGGTAAATACCCGCTTATTAGAAGGCTCTAAACTCTACTTTAGACACAAAAAAGCACGGCATTAATATCGTGCTTTTGGTTTAATCAAACAGTGTTTAACGAAGTTTAATCTTGCTGTTGCTCCATAAAACGCTGTAGCTGATCTTTTAGATTTGGCGGAATGCCTTTTATAACTAGTGTATCTGTCGCTTCATTATACGTGACACGCTCACCTAAATGCTTACGCTCAAAGCTTATGCTCACACCGCCACCTAAGCCTGAAAACTTAACCATACTCGTTACTGTTTTCTTATCGACTGGGAACGACTCTTCTAAGTCATAGCTTTGCTCTTTACAAAAGCTCTCAAACGGATTGTCATCGCCTTTGGTCAGCGTTGCTGAAAGCTCACTTACATTAGCCTCTTCGCCTGTGGTGACACAGTCGTTACAATAATCAAATACTTGCTTACGTAAATCGTCTTTTTCAGACTTATCGAATTGCTGCTCTGATAAGTAGTCTTCTACCGCGCTTAGCATCACTTGGCTTTGTTGCTTAGGGTCAATACCCTCTTCACAGCCTAAGAAATCCAAGAAAAAGTCAGCTACTTTTCGCCCTGCACGGCCTTTAATAAATGAAATATAACGATTGTCGTCTGCTTGAGTATCCCATGCGGTTAAATCGATGCGGGCAGCCAATTGCATACGCGAAATATCTAAATGGCGCGATGCGGCTAAATCAAGCTCTGAAGTCATTGAGTAGTGTTCTTTAATGTTGATCATGGCAATCAACATATAATCAGTAGCCACATACTGGTAGTGACAAAATACTAAATAGCCAGTCTCATTAAAAGCGTATTTATCTAACTCTTCTTTTAATACTGTCGATGCTTGCTCGGTCATATGCCAAAAGCCAAGCTCATTATTGCGGTAGCTTTGCATAGTAGAGGCAACAATACTGTTTTTTTCGCCACTAAAAGCACAAAAACCTTTGCCCGGTTTGCCATTGTAGGCATGGTGTAATTGCTCAATGAATACAGCGACTTTGTCGTTGATCATCATTTCATCGTTGCGAAGGTGAATTTGGGTGTCGTCATCTTTTTTGTCTACATAGTGCACGACTAATTTTTTAACATCTATTGCCATCTTTGTTTTTCACGCCTCTGGTGTTAAAATACGGGAATATAACTATTTTTATTGAACCAACTGATGCCAATCTTATCAAAATACTCTAATGAAGAAGTAGAACAAATCGTCGATCAGCTTATTGATGTTTTATCAAAACACAATGCGCCGGTTGATTTAAGTCTTATGTGTTTAGGAAATTCTATCACGCATATCTTAAAAGAGCATGTACCAACAGGGAAAAGACAAGCTGTTACTGAGAACTTTGCAAAAGCACTCGCTCAGTCGGTTAAATAAACTCTATGAATTTATCGCAGCATAACCAGTTTTCATCGAAAGCAAGTCAATTATTAAGTTGGGGCCATTGGTTTACATTTGCCAATATTGGTTTGGTGCTTTTAATTAGCTTAAGCTATTTATTTGCCGACTCGCCGCCCACCACTTATATAGGTATTACTTATATGGTGGTTACGTGGCTAAGCCACACCAGCTTTATTGCATTTTTAGCGTTTGTGCTGACGGTTTTTCCTTTAAGTTTAGTGTTTCCCTATCCGCAGCATATACGCGGTATGGCAGCAGTGATAGCTACAATAGGTGCTTCAATACTCACTTTGGACGCTTATGTGTATTTTAACTTAGGCTATCACTTAAATGCCTCAGCACTGCCTGAAATTATTTCGTTGTTGTGGCACCGCTTAACAAATTCACCTGCGCTCACTACCTTACTAGCTGGCAGTATTGTATTACTTATTTTAGGTTTTCAGCTTACGGTTAGTAACTTTACTTGGCACCATTTAGGGCGTTTGAAGCAATTTAAATTTGCCCGTTATGCCGGTTCTTTTTTAGTGATTTGTTTTGCATTAAGCCACAGCATTCATATTTGGGCTGATGCAAATTTAAAGTTTGATATCACCAAGCAAGACAACGTATTGCCACTTTCGTACCCTACTACAGCCAAAAGTTTACTCGCTAAAAACGACTTATTGGATGTTGAAAGCTACGAGCAAGCACATAATGTTAAAATTAATAACCAAGGTATTAATTACCAAATACCTACCCCATTAGCAAAATGTGAAGATTACAACGCAGCTAAAGTTGATATTTTAGTTTTTGATAATGACGAGCAGTTAGCAAAATTTGTTGCCAGCAAACAAGGCGTTTATAAAAATCAGCAATTTTTACAACCTACAGATCATAGTGACATGGTATTTGGTTTAGTGTACGGCCTGCCTGCATTTTATAAAACCGACATTATTGAGCAACAAACGTTACCCGTTTGGCAAAGCCAACGTCGAAGTGTAGAAGTATTCGGTATTGATGAGCTGAGCTTTATTAACGAGCAAGCACACAAAAACAGTGCAATCAGGGTTATCAAAGCAAATGAAAGCGCGACTGTACGCGATGATGCTACTGAGTTTTTTGCATTTAGTGTGTCGCAAAACAGTAATGAAATAGTGACTACATCAACGCTATATAGCTCAGATAAGTTTATTTCTAAAGTGAACGGCTTAATTCAACCGAGTGATATTGTTGCTACTACCCTTGGCCAATATTTAAACTGCAATGCCCTTGCAGAGCAGACAATGTTAGGTAAAAACTTATACAGTAAAAGTAATAACATTGGCGTTAATTACTCACAAGGTGTCGTGATAGCTTATAAAAAAGATAGAATTACGCTAATTGATCGTGACGGAAATTTTAGAAATATTTCCGCTGCACAAGGATTCTCTATTGAACAAGGACTTGATATTCCGTTTTTAGTACACAGTATTAAAAAGCTCAAAACTTTTTCTCAATAGCACCTGATAGTTCAAGCGGGTTATTAGCACTGGCTCGCTTGATTTTCTATTTTTATTCCTTTGCACTTGCTATCCCCCCAAGCTAGGTTATAGTTTTTAGCATTAAAAATTATTAACTCGATCAGAATATGCAAAGGATAATCATTATGTTCAACGTTATTAATCTGATCATTATTGTCTGCCTTTTTTGTTTTAGCCCTTTCGCATTAGCTCAAACCACCTACTACAAATGTGTTACCCCAAAAGGAACGACATTTTCACAATTTCCCTGTAGTAATAATGCAACCATGCATAAAATAACTTCCACTGAGCCTAAACAGACAGGTGAAGAAATAAACTACACCCAGCAGTTAAACGAGCTTGAGCGCGACACCATAATTACCAACTTAGAGGCAGAGCTGCGCAGTAACCAGCATAAACTCGCCATCCTTACACGAGAAAAAGACAGAGCTGATTTTAAACAACAACAGCGGTTAAATCATATATTAAGTGCGGATGATAAAAAACGAATTAGTAAAGATATTAAAAAGACACAAAAAAGCTTAGATAAGCAATATAAAAAAGATAAAAAGTTGATTGAAAAGCGAATTAAAAAATTACAAAAAAAGATTGATGCCTACCAATCAGCCACTAATTAACTTAAATAAATATCATCTTAATTAGCTTGGTTTTAAATATAAAATAACATACCCTTAACAACCGTAGAGTTTGAACTCTAATGCGTGTTTAGTGGTGCAACTTCTTTTAACCACCTTTTACAATTTAAATGGTATCCACCTGCACTTTGCTAAACACCTAAAGGCGTCAATTAAGGAGTACTGATGCAACCACGCCAAATTGCTGAATTAATTTTAACCGGATTTAAAAAACATTACCTGCTGTTTCAAAGAACAACAGCAAAAGCGCCCTATGCGTTTGCTAAAAGAGATTGGCAAGCAATTAATGATATTAGCCGCTTGCGTATTAGTTATTACGATGATCGGGTTAACGAAACCACAAAAACCTTACGTGAACGCCAGCAAACAGACCAGCTAAACGAAAGCTTATGGCTTGAAGTAAAGAAAATTTACCAGCATTTTTTATGTTTTCATCCGCAAGCTGAGCTTGCTGAGACATTTTATAACTCCGTATTTTGCCGCCTGTACCACCGCCGCTATTTCCATAACGACTTTATTTTTGTTGAAGCGACACTCAAAGATGCACCTTCAGTGCCTGTAGAAGCTGAATACAGAAGCTACTTCCCTGTAGTGGACGGTTTAAAACCAACCATTAAACGCATCATTAACCACTTTGATTTTAAAGCCGATTTTGTCAATCTTGAGCGCGATATTCGTTTATTAGTTAAAGCATTTTATAAGCAGGCCCCCGATACTCACCACCAGCATTGGCAAATGCGTTTTGATATATTACACACGCCGTTCTACCGCAATAAAGCCGCGTATATTGTAGGGCGTGTTGTATCGCAAAGTGGCGTTCAACCTTTTATCATTGCGGTACTTCACCATGAAGATCAGGGGTTATATCTTGATGCCCTGCTGACTAAGTCGTCGCAAATGCGGGTTATTTTTGGCTTTGCACGCGCTTACTTTATGGTAGAAACTCACGCCCCTTCCGCGTTAGTGCGGTTTTTGAACCAACTGATGCCGAATAAAACCTTAGCCGAGCTTTACAACGCCATTGGTTTTCATAAGCAAGGGAAAACTGAGTTTTACCGTGAGTTTTTGAATCATTTAACCCATTCTAATGACGAATTTACCATTGCACCTGGCACCCCAGGTATGGTGATGATGGTATTTACTCTGCCCTCATTTGGCTATGTATTTAAAGTTATTAAAGATAAATTTGGTGAAAGTAAGCCATTTGGTCGCGATACCGTATTAAAACGCTATCAATTGGTTAAAAGCCACGACCGTGTAGGGCGAATGGCCGACACTATAGAGTATTCAAACGTCGTATTTCCTTTAGCGCGTTTTGATAGTAACTTGTTAGCGCAGTTACACAAAACCATTGGATCATCAATGGTTATTGAAGGTGACTGGTTAATTATAAAACATTTATATATTGAAAGACGCATGACACCGCTTAATCTGTTTTTAGAAAATGCAGATGAAAAAAGTGCCGCAGATGCCATAGAGGAGTATGGTCAAGCGCTCAAAGAAATGATTGCCGTGAATATTTTCCCCGGTGACATGTTGTTAAAGAACTTTGGTGTAAGTAAGCACAAACGTATTATTTTTTACGATTACGACGAAGTGCAATATTTAACAGACATGAACTTTAGAGCACTACCCAAAGCAAAAAGTTATGACGATTATTTAATGGACGAACAAAGTTACTCGGTTGCTCCTCAAGATGTATTTCCAGAGCAGCTATGTACTTTTGTAATGCCTAACCCAACATATAAACAATTTTTAACTAGCACGCACCCTGAATTACTTGATGTGAACTTTTGGAAACAAGCACAACAAAATATAAAAAATGGAAAGGTGAGTCATATTTATCCCTATCCTACAGCACAACGTTTTATCCATTATTGGTAAACGTTAAGGACACACAATGAATATAAGTAAAATAGATTTAAATTTACTGGTTTACCTCGATACATTACTGCGCGAATGTAATGTTACTCGTGCTGCAAACCAGCTTAGTATTACTCAACCGGCCATGAGTAACGGACTTAAACGCCTACGAAACCTTTTTAATGATCCTATTTTAGTACGTACCAGCGATGGCATGGTACCGACCGAGCGTGCTATTGAGCTACAGCCTGTCATTCGTGGTATTTTGATGACCCTTGAAGAAACACTGGCACCTAATCGTGAGTTCGATGCTAAACAAAGCAAACGGGTATTTAGGATCATGGCCAGTGATTACGCAGCCAGTACCATGGCACCGCGTTTATTAGGTAAACTACACGAAGAAGCGCCCGACACCACCTTAGATATTTTAACTCCCAGTGATGTAACCTTTCACGATGTTGAAAACGGTAAAGTAGATATGGCGATTAACCGCTTTGAAAATTTACCACAGTCGTTTCATCATAAACGTATTTGGAAAGATAGCTTTTGCTGTTTAGTCAAATCCGACAACCCTATTATTGAAAACTTTAGTCTAGACAGCTATTTAAAAGCCCGCCACATTTGGGTAAGTAAGACAGGTTTTGGTGTGGGTGTAGGGATGGATCCTAAAGATGTACAAAAGCTGGGCTGGGTTGACGAAGCACTGGCGCATTTTGGTAAACACCGAAATATTGCCACTTTTACTCGTAACTACCATGTCGCTATTCATTTAGCCAAAGAGAAAAACCTAGTTGCTACTTTACCCTCAAAAGCGGCTAATATTTATTTAGACGATCCTGGGCTTAAAATACTTGAGCCACCCTTTCCTATTCCGCCATTTGAACTTGATATGATATGGAGCCCTTTATTACACAGAGATGCTAGCCATATTTGGTTACGCCAAAAAGTAGCTGAAGTAGCGGATGAGCTAAAATAACCTTCTTACATACCTTTATGTAAAATTTGCTTGCTAGCGCTTGGTTAGCAAGCCTTCCTCCCCGTCAAAAACAATTAAAAGCCATAAAATACAAAAACTTAAAAATAAAGCTTGATTGGAATAGCGCTTGCTTGGTAATGACTGTATTTTAAATTAACAGAGGTCATTATTATGAGCACCCATCAAGGACAAGAAATAAATCATATTACCGACATTATCCAAGTAATGAATAGCGGCATCGACTTTTACCAAAAAGCACAAGATAAAATACAAGACCCCGCAATAGGCGCCCTATTTCAACGTATGATTGACGCGCGTATAGTCTGTGTGGAGAGTTTACAACCTTATGCAATTAATCAGCAGGGTGAACGCGAAGATGGCTCGTCGTTTGTTGTAGAAGCACGCCAAGCATTCACCGCTTTGATCAGTAAATTTACTAACGATAACGATCAAATTTACGTTAAAGAGCTTGAGGAAGTGGAAGATAAAACCTTAGAAGAAATAAAAATAGCGTTGAAAAAGCCTCAGTCCCACGACTGTGAAGCAGCGCTATCAAAGGTATTACTTACCATGCAAAGCTGCCATGCAGAAATGAGTAAAATGCAAAAACATTAAGTTTAAAAACGATAAAAGGGCCTGACGGCCCTTTGGTTGTTAAATAACAATAGGAGAGTTATTTATTAAAAGCGGTACTCTGCGCCTACGTAGTAGTAAGCACCATTAAAGCCAAATGGCGCTGAACGACGTGAGTACTTAAATACCCCGTCACTGCTGACAATAGTATTACCTTGAGCATCCACAATTGTGCCTGAACGTGAATTACCTATGGTGTTTTCATCTGGGTAAACATCAAATAAGTTATTTGCGCCAATATTTACCGATAAATCATCAGTCACAAAATAGTTTACTTTAATATCCGTTAAAATTTCAGCACCGTAAGTCTGGCGGCCGCCATCTTCAACTGTGTACTCACCAAAACGGTTAAGCGATAGGTTTACGGTCCAGTCGTCGCGACGATAAAGTGCACTTAAGTTAATTCGATCTTCTGGTTGCCATTCTTCAATAATAGAAATTTCTTGATCAGAAAACACATCATCGACTGGCACGGTTTCAAGGCCAGAGCCTGCTGGTGTAAATAACGACACCACATCAGTTTCGGTAAAGTTAGCCGCTAATGTAAAATCAAGCGTGCCACCTAGGCCTTCTGTATTCCATGTAGCCACAAAGTCGATACCTTGTGTCTCAGTGTCAGCGCCATTTAAGAAAAACTGCCCTGCACCTGCACCCGAGCTCAGTAACGCGGCATCAAGGCTGCTTGATAAGCCTTTACCTAAGCGATTACTAATTACAATACGATCGTCAATATCGATTGAGTAGTAATCTAGGGTTACATTAATATTATCGCTTACGTTATAAACGATACCTAAACTACGGTTTTGAGATTTCTCTTCTGTGAGCTTAGGAATACCTAAACTTTGCGCAAGGGTTGAGTCGTTTCTAAAGGTACCCACTTCTTCAGCCACTAAGTTACCATTAGGGCCTACAACAAACTGTGTGCTGATGTTGTTAAAATACAACTGTTGCATTGAAGGTGCTCTAAAGCCTGAGCTTAGCGCGCCACGAAGTGAAATATCTTCGGTTACTGACCAGTTACCGGCTAGTTTAAAATTAACTGTATCGCCAAACCCTTTGTAATTGTCGTAACGTAACGCCCCTGAGATAATCACATCTTCAATAACGTAAGCTTCAGCGTCTAAGTAAAACGAGATCACATCACGGGACTCATCAACCGACGATGCTGGCGATGAACCACCAAAGCCTTGTGTGCCACCGGATGCGTTTTCGCTGCCAACACCACCGCTTAGTCCATCATAAATATTAACACCGTTGTTGGTATCGTAATCACGATATGCGTATTCACTACCCTCTAAAATTCGGTACTCATCGGTACGAATTTCAGCACCCATTGCCAATGAGTAGTCATCAAAATTTTGAGTAAAATCAAGATTGATCGTTTGCAGTGATAGCTCCATGCCATAAGCATAACCTTGACGTGGAATCGTGGCGCGAATATCTGCTGCACTTAGGCCTTGATCATAACGTAAAAAATTCGCGTAAGAGCCGTTAATAGTATCGCTAGTCGTGTAGTCAATACTGTTTTCACCATAGGTGTACGATAAGTCTAAGCTTGAGTCGTTATCAAATTCAGTTTTATAACCAAAGTTATATGAAATATCGTCAATCGTGGTGTTTATTTTAGGTAAAAAACCAGCTGGGATAGTTGCATCGCCATCTTGAAGTACCGGGTTACCACCTGCATTAGCATTATGGCGGAAAAATGCTGCTGATTCGTTATCACGAGTTGAATAGGTAATAAAACCGTATAGTTCACCCGCTCCTAATTCGTAGCCGGTGTTAACTGTTAAACCAAATTGTTGTGAATCAGCATCACCAATTCTGAATGTATCACGCGGTGCGGTTAATTCGCGTGGATCACCTGCAAGCAAGGTACCATCAGAAAGTTCAGTACAGCCATAGAACTGACATGAGCCATGAAGGCCTGCACGGTTAGTTGGTGCACGATCACGGTAGTTAATAGTTGTATTTAAATAACCGTTATCACCTAAAGCAAAGCCTTTATTAAAGTCGATATTAACGGTTTCGCCATCACCTTCAGAGTACTCACCGTAGTTAACGGCCGCTTTACCACCTTCGCTGCCATCTTTTAGCACGATATTAATAACACCGGCAATTGCATCCGAACCATATTGAGCCGCAGCGCCGTCGCGCAGTACTTCAATACGTTTAATGGCTGAGGCTGGAATCGCATTCATGTCAGTACCCGCAGTACCACGACCAACAGAAGTATTAATGTGGATAATACTGGCTTGATGACGACGCTTACCATTGATCAATACCAATGTTTGATCCGGGCCAAGGCCACGTAAGGTTGCGGGTCTTAATGCATCAGTACCATCACTAATAGATGAACTTGAAAAGTTAAAAGAAGGTGCGATAGCTTGAAGCATGCGGCCAACTTCAGTTTGACCGGTATTTTCGAGTGCTTCTGCACTTAAAATATCAACGGGGACAGGTAAGTCTTCAACTGAGCGTCCTGCGACACGACTACCTACAATAGCAATTTTTTCGATGTTTTGTTCTGCGCTTTGTTCAGCGGCATTTATTCCTTGTGAATTAACTGCAAGTAAAGCAGGTAATACAGCAGCACTAACTCCTGAAAGCTTCATCATGTTGTTATCTTTCCTATTGATTTGTTTGAGTTTAATACTCAGTAAACCATTTTGATCAACAACCGCATCGAGCTGTGTCTCAGCTAACAATGCGTTTAACGCATCGAGTTGAGAATAAAATCCATATAACGAATTTGCCTGGTACTGTTTAGCAAGTTCGTACGAAAAAACCACTGTTTGTTCAGTTTGCTTGGCAAATTCAATTAAGGCTTTGTCTGCTCGTTGCGCTTTTATATCAAACTGCATCATTTGCCCCTGGATTTGATTCGCATGCACACTGATACTAAAAAACAGCGGTGCAACGAGTCCCAACGGGCTTAAATAACACATATGGTTACTGCGCAACTTATATAAACAGTTAGCAAACAAAAATCCTCTATAGGTTTTTATCATTTTTTTAATCTTTAAATTACTTTTTAAACCCTTATGAGTAACATTGATTAACAATGGCGTGATTTTCATTACCATTACCTATGACTTTTTTTGATATTTTAAACTAACAACATGCTCGCCTAAACGCTCATGCTCAATTGAAAAATTATTTTGTAAGCTCTCTAAAAGCCCTGCGACATCACCCGCTTTAAACACGCCAGCCACTTTAATACGCGCTAATTCATCAGATGACAGTTCAAATCGCGTGGCGGTATAACGGCTAACTTCGTTTAAGGCATCAACCAGTTGCTCGCCATTGAATATCAACATGCCATTTTGCCATGCTAAATCGCGTTGTACGTCATCAACCGATAATTGTGTAATTGGTTTAGTTACGCTCTGTTCAATAATAGCTTTTTCACCCGATATCACTATATTGGCATTGATCTGGCGGATTTCGTGATTGCTGTTATCAGCTTGCTGATACGCTTTAAAATCGTCAGCATTAACGGCAACGCTAGGATCGGTGATCATCACTTTACCTTCAGTGACTACCAACTCGAGATCTGATGAGGTATTGCGCTGAACATTAAAGACTGTACCAAGTGCGGTAAAGCTTTTGTCACCCGCCATCACACTAAATGGTCGTGATGCATCTTTAGCTACGTTAAAACGTCCTTCCCCACGGCTTAGTAATAACTGTCTGCGCCCTTGGCTATAAGCTACTTCCAATGAACTATTGGTATTAAGCTGAACTATTGTGCCATCTGGTAAAACATAGGTTGCTTGCTCGCCAACCTTTGTTTTATAAATTTTTGTATAATTTACTTTAGCTAAATTTTGGTTAAAGTTGCTATCAATGTTTATCAAAAAATAGCTGCACATCATTAAGGCTGCAATAATACTTGCTGCAATACCATATACATAGGCAGGCTTGGTTTTAATGCCAGCTGAGTGTTTATTAGGAAACAATACGCTAAGTTCGTTAAGCACACTTAAGTCGTCCCACAGTTGCGCTAACTCATATACCGCATTTTGATGAGCGGTGCTTTGTAGCATCCATAGTTTAAATTGCTCTTGCTCTTGTGTACTTAAGCCACGATCAATCGCGCTTATCCATAGCGATGCTTTTTCTAAGATTAATTCTTTTGAAGTAAATTGATGGATGTTATTCATTTTACTGCCCTCACAATGCTCGCACTTTGTTGCCCATGCTCACTCTCATCTTGCGCTTGCTCGCGCATATACAGCATGGTGTTTAATAGTCCTTTAGCAATGTGCTTTTCTACCGTGCTTTGACTTAGCTGCATTTGCTGTGCGATCTCTTTTTGGCTCATCCCATATACTTTTTTTAATATAAAACACTTTCTTACCACAGGGCTTAATTGCTCAGTAGCTCGACAAAATAGTAAAAAACGCTCTTTGGAGGTGTATTCATCTTCTAATTGCATTGATTTGAGCAATTTAGGAAGTTCAGTTTCGTGATTCAAAGGAGTACTAAATTTATTATCCCATTTAGCTATATGATTCAAGGCGAGGTGCTTAGCTGTTTTTAACATATAGCTGCGGGTGTATTGAATATCTTGTTTTAGCTCTGCTTCATAGCTTTTAACAAAGGTTTCTTGAACAATATCATCAACATCGTCAGGTAATACGATTTTAGACACAAAGCGCCGTAATTGCGTAGATATGTCTGAGAAAGTACTGGCCAATTTAAGTCCTTGAGCCACGTGGGTAGTCCCTTGTTATTATTATTACCGTAAGATTACGAGTTTTAAGGTTAATTACAAGGCATTTTGTTAATTATTGGTTATTTATTAGTTGCTAACATACATACTCAGTATAAATGTATGAATGTTTATTATGCTTTTAATCATTATGGCTGTATAAAAAGTAGCACCCCTAGCGTTTTTATAGTGAAGCCAAACAGTTATTTAGCTTATTTTTATTGGTTTGTTGTGTAGTAATTTACTAATCGCAACGCTACTATTAACGGATAGAGGTTAGGAGTTACAAATGAATAATCAAAAATTAGCTGATTTTGAGCTTTACTTTCAAATTGAAGAAAGCAATCGCGTCAATCTATTTGCTGTAGATGACGCAGTGGTACCAAAAAGCTTGGCTGAACTAGACGCAGACATTCCGCCTTTATTTAAACTCGCTAACGAAGTCAGTAGTTTAGATCAAAGCGCCTTGGGTCCTTTGCGTAACTTAGGAGATATTGCCCAAGAACTGACGACGTTTTTACAAGCCCAATCGCGCAAAATAGATTTGATCATGAGCCATATTTTAGCTTCTGAACAACCTGAAGATAACTCTATTTATTGCGATAGTTATGGCGGTGGCGGAATTAAGTTTACCAGTGAACATTTGTACACATTAGGTCAGAAATTTCGTACCAAACTGTTTTTACAACACGAAGCCTCTGCAGTGTATTGTTATAGCGAAGTCGTTGCTATAGAAAAACAAGACAATGAGCATTACCAATATACCCTGCTCTTTGTATCAATAAGAGACAGTGATCAAGAGCTGGTTGTTAGAGCCAGTTTACATGCGCAAACACGCCAGCTTAAAAAGCGTCAGCAACTTGAAAAAGCGAAAGAGAGTCCAAACGAGTAACACCAGTGTTTATTTACCGCTTTAAATTGTAGTTCAAACACTTATTTAAAAGTGACTTAGCCGTAATTGAACTGCTAAACTAGCCCTATCTTTATTTGTATCAAAAATCCATGAACTTTAGACTTTTACCTGAATGGGCCGAGCAAGATGCAGTTATGCTTACATGGCCACACAAAAATACCGATTGGGCTGATAATTTAGCGCGTGTTGAACCCGTTTATATTGAACTTGCAAAACATATTACTGCGAAACAAGCCTTAGTGATTGTTGCTCATGATGAGGTATTAAAAACCCACATAAACTCATTACTAAATGATGCTGGTATTAAGCAGACCCGTGTATATTTTGTTGTTACTCCTACTAACGATACGTGGGCGCGTGACCATGGACCGCTTACGTGTAGCGCTATAGAAAAGCCAGAGCAACTAAAAGTCTACGACTTTACCTTTAATGGCTGGGGTAATAAGTTTGAAAGTGCCCTTGATAATCAAATAAATCACATATTAGTTAAACAGCTAAGTAGTACAAACAACCAGTATCAAGCCCTCGATATGGTACTTGAAGGCGGTGGTATTGAAATAAATGAACACGGTGTATTGCTAACAACCAGCGAGTGTTTACTGAATAAAAATCGTAACCCTAATTTAACGCCAAGTGACATAGAAGTTCTTTTAAAAGCGCACTTAGGGGCAACACGTTTTTTATGGGTTGATCATGGTTATTTAGCGGGTGACGACACCGATAGCCACATTGATACGCTAGTGCGCTTTGCGCCTAATAACACCCTTGTGTATGTAAAATGTGACGATGAAAGCGATGAGCATTTTAGCGCGCTAGATGCCATGGAAAAACAACTAAAAAGCTTTAAAACCGCTGATAACACCCCATATAAGCTAATTGAGTTACCGTGGCCAAAAGCCGTGTATGATGATGAAAATACGCGTCTACCCGCCACCTATGCAAATTACTTAATTATTAATAATACGGTATTAGTGCCTACTTATGACGATGCAAGCGACCAACGCGCTTTAACGCAAGTTCAAAAGGCATACCCAGAGCACACAATTATTGGTGTAAATTGTTTACCTATTATTGAGCAATTTGGCAGTCTTCACTGCATTACAATGCAATTACCCCGTGGATTTTTAGCTGGAGCAGCACAATGACAAGCCCTGCACATTTATCAGTTGCCTTAGTGCAACAAAGCAACAGTGACAACGCTGAACATAACATTGAAAAGTCAATTGCGGGCATTCGCGATGCAGCAAGTAAAGGCGCGCAACTTGTTGTACTTCAAGAATTACACCGTAGTTTATATTTTTGCCAAACCGAAGACGTTGATGTATTTGATTTGGCCGAAACAATACCAGGCCCAAGTAGTAATATTTTAGGTGAACTCGCCAAAGAGCTTGGTATTGTGATTGTAGCGTCATTATTTGAAAAACGTGCTACGGGCCTTTACCACAATACCGCCGTGGTGCTTGAAAAAGACGGCAGCATTGCAGGTAAATACCGTAAAATGCATATTCCAGACGACCCTGGGTTTTATGAAAAATTTTACTTTACTCCTGGGGACTTAGGCTTTGAGCCTATTCAAACCTCTGTAGGTAAACTAGGTGTACTGGTATGTTGGGATCAATGGTTTCCTGAAGCCGCGCGCTTAATGGCAATGGCCGGTGCTGAGCTTTTAATTTACCCAACAGCTATTGGCTGGGATCCTCGCGATGATAAAGACGAGCAAACCCGCCAAAAAGAAGCTTGGGTTATTTCACAGCGAGCGCATGCGGTTGCAAATGGCGTTCCGGTGATTAGTTGTAACCGGGTTGGTCATGAAAGCGACCCGAGCGGTCAAAGTGACGGTATTCAATTTTGGGGTAACTCGTTTATTGCAGGCCCTCAAGGTGAAATGTTGGCAGAGGCTGATAACCAAAATGAACAAATATTAATGGTAGAACTTGATCAAAAACGCAGCGAGAACGTAAGACGTATCTGGCCGTATTTACGCGACCGTAGAATTGATCATTATCAAGATTTAACAAAAATTTACCGTGACTAAATAATAGTGTGGCTCTTACTCGTTAAGAGCCTAATTTAATGGAGTAATTAATGGCGTTTGAGCAATGGGCAGCCTTGCCTTGGGTAAAATCTCAAAAAGATAAAATTCAATGGGGCGAACTTTTAGGCAGTGGCTTAAGCATTGCTATTGCACAAGGTGTAAAACAGCAAGATAACTTGGTGTTAAT
This sequence comes from Pseudoalteromonas sp. SK18, assembly GCF_001974855.1. Classification (GTDB taxonomy): domain Bacteria; phylum Pseudomonadota; class Gammaproteobacteria; order Enterobacterales; family Alteromonadaceae; genus Pseudoalteromonas. Next base: position 76,061 of record NZ_MTQB01000006.1, read on the forward strand.
TGTTACCCCTGATACACCAAGTGCTCTGCGCCTTGAAACAGAATTAGAGTACTTGCTGCCTGATAACCCAGTAATGGTTTTTCCAGATTGGGAAACATTGCCTTATGATCACTTCTCTCCCCACCAAGATATTATTTCAGCACGTTTAGCAACACTCAACACACTGAAAAAAGAGCAACAAAGCGTGCTCATTGTGCCGGTATCAACCTTGATGCTGCGTACTGCCCCAGCATCATTTATATACGGCTCAACGCTGAACTTTAAAGTAGGCGATAGATTAGACACCCATGCCCTGCGAGAAAATTTAGAGCAAGCGGGTTACTTACATGTGCAACAAGTCATGGAACATGGCGAATATGCCATACGCGGCTCTATTGTTGATTTATACCCCATGGGGAGTAAGCATCCATTTAGGCTCGACTTTTTTGATGATGAGCTAGATACCATCCGTTTATTTGATGTGGAAACTCAGCGCTCAGACGAAAAAGTAGACAAAATTGAGCTACTGCCTGCTCATGAGTTCCCTACTAACGAATCAGATATTGAACGTTTCAGAATAAGCTATCGTGAAAAATTTGGCGCAAGTGCTGAGCAAGACTCAGTCTACATGCAGGTCAGCAAAGGCAATTGGCCAGCAGGTATAGAATATTACATGCCGCTGTTTTTTGAAGGCTTAGCAACCATATTCGACTACTTGCCTGACTCAACAACCGTCATGCAGTTAGGGGATTTAGAGCATGCAGCGGATAACTTTTGGCACGATGTTAATGTGCGTTATGAGAACCGCCGTGTAGATCCTCTGCGTCCACTATTACCGCCCGATGAATTATATCAGCCAATTAATGAGCTGTTTTCCAATTTAGGCAATTATGGCCGCATTCGCCTATCGCAAGCAAAGCTAGGCACTAAAGCAGGTAATAAAAATCTCGCAGTTAATGAATTGCCCAATGTACGCATCGATCATAAACAACATCAACCCTACGATGCATTTATAAATTATGTGGCAGAACAAAAAAAGAAAAAAGGCCGAGTTGTCATCAGTGTTGAGTCGGACGGTCGACGCGAATCATTACTGAGTATATTAAAACCTAGCGGCTTAAAATTTAAAGAATTTGATAGCTTTGAGCAGTTTACCAACAGCAGTAATGACGTTGGTTTAATTGTCAGTCCGCTTGAGCAAAGTGTGGTGCTTAGCACTAAACCAAGTTTGAGCATTATTACCGAGCAAGAATTGCTTGGGATCAAAGTATCACAACGCAGACGTCGTAAGCACAAGTATGAAGCAAGCCAAGACGCGTTAATTCGTAACTTAGCAGAGCTTAAAGAAGGCCAACCAGTTGTGCACCTTGACCATGGTGTGGGCCGTTATCAAGGGCTGCAAACGATTGATGCCGCCGGTGTGGTGACTGAATTTGTAACTATTACTTATGCAGGTGAAGCAAAGCTTTATGTGCCGGTATCGGCACTTCATATGCTTAGTCGTTACTCCGGCGGTGAAGAGGCCAGTGCGCCACTGCATAAGCTCGGCTCTGATGCCTGGGATAAAGCGAAAAAGCGCGCCGCCGAAAAAGTACGTGATGTAGCCGCAGAGTTACTCGACATATATGCACAACGCCAAGCTAAGCCTGGTAATAAGTTTACGCTTGATGGCCAAGCTTATCGCCAATTTAGCGATAGCTTCCCGTTTGAAGAAACGGATGATCAACGTAACGCCATTGAAGCGGTGCTTGGTGACATGCAGTCAAAACAAGCCATGGATCGCTTAGTATGTGGTGATGTAGGTTTTGGTAAGACCGAAGTAGCTATGCGTGCAGCCTTTGTAGCAGTTAACGATAATAAGCAGGTGGCTATTTTAGTCCCTACCACCCTACTTGCTCAGCAACACTACGATAATTTTAAAGACCGCTTTGCTGATTTTCCAATTGAAGTGGGTGTGCTGTCGCGTTTTAATTCGACCAAAGAGCAAAAAGAAACCCTTGAAAGAATGAGTGATGGCAAGCTAGATGTGGTTATTGGCACTCATAAATTGATTCAACAAGATATCAACTTTAAAGATTTAGGCCTGTTAATTGTTGATGAAGAACACCGATTTGGGGTTCGTCAAAAAGAAAAAATTAAAGCCCTGAGAGCTGATGTAGACATACTCACTCTGACCGCTACGCCTATTCCGCGTACATTAAACATGGCGATGAGTGGCATGCGTGATCTATCAATTATTGCCACTCCACCGGCTAAACGTTTAGCGGTTAAGACCTTTGTACGCCAACGCGACGAAGAACTTATTCGCGAAGCGGTACTGCGTGAAATTAAACGCGGCGGCCAAGTATACTTTTTACATAACAACGTAGAAACCATTGAACGTGTCGCTCAAGAAATTAGCGAATGGGTGCCTGAGGCAACAGTAACCTCTGCACATGGGCAAATGCGAGAGCAAGAGCTTGAGCAGATAATGACCGACTTTTATCATCAAAAATACAATGTCCTTGTGTGTACCACAATCATTGAAACCGGTATTGATGTGCCCACAGCAAACACCATAATTATGGATAGAGCCGATAAACTTGGTCTTGCTCAACTACACCAATTACGCGGACGTGTAGGTAGAAGCCATCACCAAGCCTATGCTTATTTACTTACCGGTAACCCTAAGGCACTCTCTAAAGATGCGAAAAAACGTTTAGACGCGATTGCCTCATTAGAAGATTTAGGCGCTGGCTTTGCCTTAGCAACTCATGATTTAGAAATTCGTGGTGCGGGTGAGCTATTAGGGGATGATCAATCAGGGCAAATGCAGACCATTGGCTTTAATTTGTATATGGAAATGCTTGAACAGGCCGTTAACGCACTTAAAAATGGTCAAGAGCCAACTCTTGAAAATCTATTACAAAAACAAACAGAAGTAGACTTAAAGCTACCGGCTCTGTTGCCAGATGACTATATTCACGATGTTAACGCGCGTTTAGGTATGTACAAGCGTGTAGCAAGTTGTGCTAGTCTTGCTGATATTGATGAGCTGCAAGTTGAATTGATAGACCGCTTTGGTTTATTACCCTATGCAGCTAAAAACTTGTTTAGCTTACAACAACTAAAAATGCAGGCGAGTAATTTAGGCATAACAAAAATTGAAGCTAACCCGAAAGGGGGTTACTTTGAGTTTAGTCAAAATACTAAGGTTAATCCTAGCTTCATTATTGGTTTGATACAAAGTGCGCCGCATATCTACAAGATGGATGGCGCAAATAAATTACGCTTTGTCATTAGCGAGGCAAATGCCCGTGAACGCTTAAAAATGATCACTGCTATGATTGCAGATTTCGAAAAAAAGGTTAGCCATTAATGTTGCTGAAAAAATCGCTGGTTATTTTATGCTGCTTGTTCAGCAGTACTGCATTTGCAGAGCGCTGGTTTGAAGTAGAGGTATTGATATTTAAACAACGCCCTGCCCCATATCTACAAGAAGACTTTAGCTTAAAGCACGATGCCTTAGAAGATAAAAACACCTTAGATTTACTAAGCCCAGTTTATAAAAACCAAGCAATGGACGCGTGTATAAACGGCGATCCGCGTTTTCAAACACGTACCTTTGCTGACACCTTAGTTAATTCAAACCCACAGTCAGCAGCGTGTAACGACAGCATTGATTATATAAAGAGTTACGATGTGCTACCAGTAACCCCTCAGGCACCAGCACTAGAGACGATGGAGCAAACTTACCTGTTAGCCCCTGAGCAATTGCAGTTCGAATCACAACGTCAAGCCCTAGACCGCAAAGGGCTTACTCCTTTATTACATACCGGTTGGCGATTTGAAGGTGCGAGCAAATCACGTTCGCCTAGCATACACTTGTTTGCAGGCAGCCAATTAAAGAACAATATAAACACCGCGATTAGTTACGCCAATTCTGATTTTATTAGCTTGATAAATACGCCTGAGCCACTATTTATCGAAACTCAATCTCCCGAAATGAAATGGGAATTAGATGGTCTATTTAAAATACACTTGCGCCATTACTTATTCATTAATGCACACTTTGATATTAGTGAAAAACGTGACAACGGAGAGCTAGAGTCAGCCCGTTTTTCACAGTTTAGACGGGTGTTTAGCGAAGATATTCATTACTTTGATCACCCTCGACTGGGGATGATTGTACAAATTCGAAAATTTAATCATTAATGGTATTTACTCAAAGGAAAATAACAATGAAAAAACTACTAATAATTGCTGCAGCACTGACTCTTGCGGCTTGTTCGAAAGTAAGCTTGGAAAATTACGAAAAAATTAAAATCGGAATGGACAAAACTGAAGTTGAAGCCATTTTAGGTAGTGCTGATAATTGTGTAGAAAAAACACTGCATACTAGCTGTACTTGGGGTGATGACGCTAAAAACATCGAAATTACCTTAGTATCAGACAAAGTAACGCTATACAGCAAAAAAGGGCTAACAGATAAGTAAGCTAGTTAAGGTTAAGGTTAAGCAATAAAGGAATAACGTGTGTTATTCCTCTTTTTTAGCGTCACTGGTGTAAATCAGCTCTATATTGACAATTTTACTGCGATTTAAAGTGATTTTGTAGCGTTGATACAGTGCATTATCAGATTCGGTTAGAACTAATACCATATTTAATTGGTAGCGTCTTTCGACTCCCTGTTTAGAAATTTTATTATTTTCTAAATGGTAGAGTTTCCCCTCCCCCTTTTTTAAATAACGTGCAAATGGCGCAAGATTAAATTGCAGTGTTTGCTGCAAGCTATCGTAGCCTGGCAAAAATTCTTTAGCACTGACCCGTGTTTCGCTAGCAAAATGCAGCCATTGTGCCGCCTGTTTATTTTGTTGACGACGCTTGGAGAAAATTTTTCTCACTTCTTTAGGGATTTTTTTAAACCGGGTGTATTCTAACCAAATAAACTGGCTCGCCACTTTATCTTTTGTGATGCTGTTTTTAAAAATAAACCGCCATTTTGGCCGCCCTCGCACAATAGCACGCCAAATAATACGGGTAATATCTTCTTTAAATATTTCTCTCAGCCCGTAAATAACCCCTAAAATTAAAATCAATGAGGCGGTTATTTCAGTAAAGGTAGAACGCGCATTGAGTATTACCACCATCACAAAGGCCATTATAACAGCCGTTACAGAGCCTTTTACCAAACGTTTTAAATAGCTATTAAGATAGCGTGTTTGGCGCTGTAAAATCACTCCATGCTCTATTAAACGCTGGAGTAAACGCATCTTATTAGTAATTCTGTTGGCATCTTTAAGCGTTGAGTCAGAATTATATTGCTGCTCTGCTCGATACTCACTCTCTGACTTGCAAAAGTTTAGTAAGTCATTTCGCTCTTTAGCGTGATCGCTACTACGCGGGCCTTCATCAAGCAGCTTTAAAAACGTTTGTTCAATTTGCCAGCTTAGGTAGTTATCAGCATTAGTATAAAACGGGATCAACTTTTCGTTATCTGGGGTGTAACGTCTGAGTTTTCGAAGTAGGCTTTGGCTTTGCTCGCAAAGCTCCATTGCACGTTGGTAAAATTCATCACTTTCTTGAATTTTTAACGCATCTTTAATATCAGCATCAATAGCAAGGCGTACTTGATAACAATATAAATTTAGATTTTGTCGGTAGTCTTGTTGCTCACCTTTGTTTTTACTCACAAAGCGGCTTCGTACCAATGGAAGGTGGATATTATTAGCGTTGTAGGCTACAAAAGATTTAAATTGGTTATTAAAGTAAGACTCTTCGCTAAGGGTTTGTGCATTAATACCCATCTCGTTTGGGATAGAAAAATAGAGATCGAGACGCTGCTCTGCACGCGGTGATAATTGCGGTTCAATAACAAACGATAAATTTTCGTCTTGCTTTAACAATGATGCCTCCTAGGGTCTGATATTCAAGTTTACGTGCCTCTTTAATTTTGTTCAACAAAAAAGGCCTAGTAAAAACTAGGCCTTTTAGCAATTCTAATTAGTTAAAATTAGAATTTAACGTTTACGCTTGCAAAGAAACGACGACCTAACACATCGTAAGTGTACGGGTCAGTGTTTGAGTCGTTGTTACCAGTGTAGTAAGGAGGCTGTTTATCGAACAAGTTGTTTACACCTGCTGAAAGAGAAACAGTATCGTTTACTAGGTAGCTACCACTCAAGTCACTGTAGATAACTGATGGTGTTGTAGGTGCATAACACGTGTCTTTATTTAGACATGCGTAGCTATCCATACCCGCGATGTAACGCATTTGGTATTGTGCATCCCAGTTGTCACCTGACACATTAATTGTTAGGTTTGACTTAAGATCTGCATAACCACCAGTACCAGAAGTAATTACACCGGCGTAATCAACTGGAGAACCCGTTACTGCAACTACATACTCTTCTAAGTATGTTGTGTCTAAGCCTGCTTTCCAGTTAAAGCCTGCAGCTTCAAAGCTGTATGCTAGGTTTAAATCAACACCCGATGTTTTTTCAGAACCTACGTTTTGTAACTGGTTATTAAATTTAACACGGCCAGTTGCATCCATTGAAACACCCGCTGACTTACAAAGTGCTGTGCTAGAATTTGCTGGGTTATTTAGACACTGTTCAACAATGTATTGACTATCAACTTGTGTGATCGCATTTTCAATGTCAATCTCATAGTAATCAAGTGTCATTGAGAAACCATCAAACCACTGTGGCTCATAAACAATACCGGCAGTTAAAGTATCAGCTTCTTCTGGTGTTAATGCATCATTACCACCGACTGTTACTTCTGCTTGTTCTTGTGCACCTGGGAAATCAATTTGATCAAACGATGGTGAATTACCTGAATATAACTCAGAAACCGTTGGTGCACGGAAAGCTGTTGAAACAACACTACGTAACATTAATTCATCATTTACTTTCCAAGTAAGACCTAGTTTCCATGTCTCATCAGAACCAAATGTACTGTAATCGAATGCACGAATTGCTGCGCTTAGCTCAACATTTTGTGCAAGAGGTGCATCAGCTAGTAGAGGAATAGCGAACTCAACATAGGCTTCGTTTACATCAAAACCACCTGCAGTTGGCTCAACCATTGGGTCGTTTGCAAGGCCTTGCGCTGTTAATGAATCTGGCGTAAACCATGCTTTTTCTTGACGACGCTCTACACCCGCTGCAAATGCAGCATAACCTGCTGGTAATTCAAACATTTCACCTGAAACAGACGCTGCTAATATGAATAATTGGCTGCCACCGTTGTTAACTTCTGTGTAAACATTTTTGCGGAAATCTTCAGATACCCATGCAGCTTGATCTAATGGGTTGAATTTGCCTTCAGTGATTTGATCCTGAATGGCACCCATGTTGTGAAGATTACTTAACTTATCAACTGAGTCGTTACGACCGAAGTTAGCTGATACGTCCCAAGAATAATCACCCACAAAACCTTCTGCACCTACTACAGCACGAACAGTATCAACTGACTGTTCAAAGTAACGCGCGCCAGTGTCTGACATACGACGACCGTAAGAAATTGCATCACCATTTTTGTAATTCGTTTCTTGTGTGATGTAGTTACCATCAGCATCTTTATCTAAGTAGCCGTCACCATTTAAATCAACACGATTATCATAGCTTTGAGTTAATAGTGAGTCACCCATATTCTCTGTATTGTACTCAAAATCAAACCATACTGGCTGTGGTGCCATTTGCTGCTCTGACCAACGCTTTGTATAAGTAAATTCAGCAAATACGCTTGTGTCATCAGATAGTTCGTATGTAGCGATACCTGTTAAGTTTAAACGCTCCATTGGCGTGTAAAGGTAGCTTGCTGGTGAGTAGTTATAAGCATCTTCATTAGTATAACGATGGTAATCACCACCACGCCCTGTTACACCATTATCATCGATAAGAGAAACTGTTGTATCTTCGCCTTTAGCGTTTACAGTTGTGCCTTTTTCACCGTTACCGTTCCAAATATGACCGCCTTCATTGTATGAAGAACCTGTACAATATAAGCCGTTTGCACCTTCAGCAATTGGACAGTTTGAGTAATCACGATCAGCTTGAGATGCTTTACCACGGTCAGTGTACTGCATGCCGATAACAATATTACCTTTGTCGAATGAGCTGCCTACAGTGAAATCTATAGAATTTTCTGTTGCGTCGCCTTCGCCTGTAATTGCAGTGTTGACGTTCATGTCTAGACCTTCAAAATTATCTTTTAAGATAATATTTACTACGCCTGCAACCGCATCAGTACCGTATACAGCAGATGCACCATCTTTAAGTACTTCTACTTGCTTAATCATTGAAACTGGAATGGTGTTTAAATCAACCGTTGATGCTGCACCAGTACCTGATGCAATCATACGACGACCATTAACAAGTACTAATGTACGGTTAGCACCTAAGCCACGTAAATCGATACGTGCATTACCACCTGAACCATTATTAACACCAGGGTTGGTCATTGCACCGCCTGTAGCGGTCATTTTTTGTAAAACGCTATCAATACTTGTTGCACCCATAGCTTGGATGTCATCAGCACCGATAAGTGTAACTGGGCTTGCGTTTTCCATATCTGAACGCTTGATACGAGAGCCCGTTACTTGAATTTTTTCAATTGACTTTGCTGCTTCGTCTGCAGCTAAAACCTGAACACTTGAGAACATTGGGATTGCTGCAATTACAGCTAAACCAAGAGTTGATTTTTTCATGGATGAACCCTACTTGTTGAAAATTTACCTGAATTGGTAATGCCCACTTTTATGAGAATTTTGAGTGAGCGGGAGCAACTTAGGCGCCTTTAACTGAACGAAAACTTAACAGGTGAGTGCTTTACAATCTACACAAATTAGGGCGTCCCACGAAAGGAACAAAGGTTACAGCATGTTTCATTGTTAATGAATAAAAACACATATAAATCATACACTAAACCAAATCAAATCACATAAAAAACACAGGTGAAATCAAATAGGTAGAGTTTGTAATTAAATGTAACTATCGGGATAATGTGCCTTAAATAGGAAAGTTAACATGTTAATCACAGCTCGTTATTAAAACGGTAAAACTAGGTGTTAATTACTAACCATATTTATGCAAGGAGATTGTTTATTTAGTCTGAAATTTTTTGTTATAAGTTTTAATCATGCAAATTTTATGTGTATTGAGAGTTTCAGACTGGTTACAAGTTAAAGCAAAAACTGTCATCAAAGTGGGTCCATTAGATAAACCCACCTATAAATGATATGGGTACTTTATTGCATGTATGAGCACAATTGAATAAGTAAGCCCATCAGCACTAAAGCTATTAAACTTGAAGATAAATAGGTTTCTTGTGCTCTGCTAGGGGGGGTTATTTTAACTGACGTGCTTTAACTGCAGATAACTATTGAGTGTGAGATAGGTAATCTTTTGCTTTGCCACTATAATGCTATGGGAATGGCACAGTTAAAAGCCGCACCTGAATAGAAAATCTTTAATAGGTAACGTTAAAAAAGTATTCAACATTTTCGCTTGTGGCGGTGTTTGTATCAACTGTAGTGAGTACTAATTTCCATACCATATTTTGTTCTGAGCAAATCCCAACCATAGTATTTGCTAACCAAATATTACCTTCTTTAGTAAACTGCACCGGAATGTAACCCATATACATAGTTACTCCCTCTAACTTAGCCGCTGTTATTGTTACGCCAGCCGGTAACTGTGCATAAATTGAAAACGGTGTTTCCGGTAATAGGGTTGTCTCGCTCAGCCAAATTTTAACTTGATTTGCAAAAGTACAGGGGGTGCTATTTGTACACTCGGTTTGTGATTGGCTTACTTTTGGTGTTGTTGATCCAGAAAAGTCACAGCCTAGTAAAAATAATAGAAAAGAAAGTAAACACACTTTGTACATATACATGCAGGTTCTCAAAATATTTAATATATGAGCCCATCATTAGGGCAAGTTGGTTGATTATCGGCTTTAGTGAGCGAGTAAGGTACAAATCACCTCAAAAAATAGACAGCAACTTAATAAAGTTTGATTGATGTCATATTATTACGCAATTGACCTATCTTTTTAAGGCCAAAAAATTTATCATTTCAACCGCAAAAAAAACAAGTATTTCTTGAGATTATTATCTTTAAAACCACATATTGTGGGGTTTAGATAGTATACTTTGGAATAATAGTAGGTCCTACTTTAACAAGTGGGTAATTCATTTCTAAACGCATTTATTGCAGCGGAAGCCAGAAAATGAGCCAAACAGTAGCATCACAAACTGAGTACAATTATAAAGTTGTACGCCAATTCGCTATTATGACAGTGATTTGGGGCATCGTTGGCATGGGTATTGGGGTTCTAATTGCTGCCCAACTAGCTTGGCCAGCACTTAACTTTGACACACCATGGTTAACTTACTCTCGACTTCGTCCGTTACACACGAACGCAGTAATTTTCGCATTTGGTACAAGTGCTCTTTTTGCGACGTCTTATTACGTCGTACAACGTACATGTCAAACGCGCCTTCTTTCAGATAAATTAGCCGCCTTTACCTTTTGGGGTTGGCAGTTAGTTATTGTTCTTGCAGCCATTACTTTACCAATGGGTATTTCTACTTCTAAAGAGTATGCAGAACTTGAGTGGCCTATCGATATCTTAATTGCTGTTGTTTGGGTAACTTACGCTATCGTCTTTATGGGCACCATTGCTAAACGTAAAGTAGCACATATTTATGTAGCTAACTGGTTCTATGCTGGTTTCATTATTACTGTTGCAGTACTTCATATTGTTAACAGCATGGCTGTTCCAGTCTCACTAACCAAATCATACTCAATTTACGCCGGTGCGGTTGATGCAATGGTTCAGTGGTGGTACGGACACAACGCTGTAGGTTTCCTTCTTACTGCTGGTTTCTTAGGTATGATGTATTACTTTGTACCAAAGCAAGCGGGTCGTCCAGTTTACTCATACCGTTTATCGGTTGTTCACTTTTGGGCACTTATCTCGCTTTACATTTGGGCAGGCCCTCACCACCTTCACTACACTGCGCTTCCTGATTGGACGCAAAGCTTAGGTATGGTGATGTCTATTATCTTATTTGTACCGTCTTGGGGTGGTATGATCAACGGTATTATGACGCTTTCAGGTGCATGGCATAAGCTACGTACTGACCCGGTACTTCGTTTCTTAGTTGTTTCATTGTCTTTCTACGGTATGTCGACATTTGAAGGCCCAATGATGGCAATTAAATCTGTAAATGCGTTATCGCACTACACAGATTGGACTGTAGGTCACGTACACTCAGGTGCATTAGGTTGGGTTGCAATGATTTCTATTGGTGCTATTTACCACCTTATCCCTGCGTTATTCTCGCAAGGTCGTATGTACAGCATTAAATTAATCAATACACACTTCTGGTTACACACAGTGGGTGTTGTTTTATACATTGTTGCAATGTGGATTTCAGGTGTAATGCAAGGCCTAATGTGGCGTGCAGTTAACTCTGACGGTACATTAATGTACAGCTTTGTTCAGTCGTTAGAAGCCTCTCATCCTTTCTATGTTATGCGTTTCTTAGGCGGTGTATTCATCGTCGCAGGTATGCTGGTTATGGCTTATAACGTTTATCGTACAGTTTCAGCGAAAAATAACTCGCTAGAACTTGATGAACAAGCGCAGTTAGCATAACGGAGTCAGATAATGAGCAATAAAAATTCGCAAAATAAACACGAAATTATCGAGAAAAACATCGGCCTTATGGCTATCTTGACTGTTTTCGCAATCAGCTTTGGTGCATTAGTAGAAATTACCCCGCTAATGTTCCAAGACGACACAACTAAACCCGTTGATGGGTTACGCCCATTAAACGCGCTTGAGTTTGAAGGTCGTGACATCTATGTACGTGAAGGCTGTGCTAACTGTCACTCACAAATGATTCGTCCATTTCGTGATGAAGTTGAGCGTTACGGTCACTACTCGGTTGCGGGTGAGTCAGTATGGGATCACCCATTCCTTTGGGGTTCTAAACGTACTGGTCCTGACTTAGCACGTGTAGGTAAACGTTACTCAGATGACTGGCATTATGCGCACTTAGTTGACCCACGTGCTGTGGTTCCTGAGTCGAATATGCCAGGCTTCCCTTGGTTAGCAGAGAACACGCTTGATACAAGCTTAACTCTGAAAAAGCTACAAATTTTCCGTGACACGTTTGCTATTAACCCAGAAAACCCAAAACACCCGGGTTTAGGTTATGGCAGTGACGAGGAATTAATCGCTGACATTGCTAAAGTTGACGCAATGAATGACGGTAAAGGTGCAACAGAAATGCAAGCCCTTATTGCTTATTTGCAACAACTTGGCACACATTTGAAGTAGATTATTATGGACTACGGGACATACAGAGGCATTTTGACTCTGGTAATTTTAGTATTATTTATTGTGATTGTTGGATGGGCATATAGCAAGCGTAGTAAAAGTCGTTTTAAAGACGCTGCTAATGTCATCTTTGAAGATGAAAAAAAACACAACAATACACTCTCTAACGAGGAAAAGGGGTCTGAGAAATGACTAGCTTTTGGAGTATATGGGTTATTGTATTAACCCTTGCATGCTTAATCATTATCTTTGGTCTACTAGTTTGGAACTTAAAAAACTATGTAGGCGTAAAAGAAGGTGAAAGCTGTGGACATGAGTTTGACGGCATTGAAGAATTAAACAATCCACTACCAAAATGGTGGACTTACATGTTCTTCGCAACGTTTGTATGGTCTGTTTATTACCTAGCAGCTTACCCAGGTTTAGGTAATTGGGAAGGCTTGGCAAAGTGGACTAGCTCAAATCAAGGTGTTACCTCTTTAACTGAATCGAAAGAAGCAGTCATTGATGCTAAAGAAGATGGCCGCTTTGTAAAGCTAGATGCAGAATACCGCGCTGCTGAAGAGCGTTTTGGTCCGATTTTTAATGAATTGGCAAAAACCCCTGTTTTAGAATTAGTTGACTCTAAATTAGCGGGTGATGCAGCTCAGCAAATCGCTCTTGAAAATGGCACTAAACATGAACAAACGCAGGGTCAATTAGCAGTTGAAATTGGTCAACGCTTATTTGCTCAAAACTGTGCGCAATGTCATGGCTCTGATGCTCGTGGTGGTACTGGCTTCCCTAACCTAACAGATAACGACTGGTTATATGGCGGTACGCCTGACAAAATCAGAGAAACATTACTTTTAGGTCGTGTTGCAGCAATGCCGCCTTGGGGTGATGCATTAGGCGAGCAAGGCGTTAAAGAAATGACCGCTTACGTACTTAGCCTCTCTGGTCGTACTGTTAACCAAAAAGACGCTGAGGCAGGTAAAGCGAAGTTCGCTATGTGTGCAGCATGTCATGGGGCAGATGGTAAAGGCTCAGTTGCGCATAACCTACCGTTTGGTGCACCAAATCTAACTGATAACATTTGGTTATACGGTGGTTCTCAACGTGCTGTTGAAGAAACACTTAACCACGGTCGTGCTGGTGTAATGCCTGCATTTAAAGAGATTTTAGGCGAAGACAAAATTCACCTATTAACTGCTTACGTTTACAGCTTATCGCAAGAAAAATAACGATAAAGTTAACAAAACGTTTCAGTTTTAATCTTTTTATTTCAATAGATTAATACAGATCAAAAAAGCCTCCACTCGGAGGCTTTTTTTTAGTCTTTTTCTTTTATTTATTATAATATAGCTGCACATTCATCAATTTTAGAGCAACTATGCAACCGACTCCGTGGTATAAAAATTTTTGGCCTTGGTTTTTAATCTTCTTCCCTCTAGCTGCAATTATTGGCTGCATTAGTTTATTTATTACAGCCATTGGTAACGGCCCAGATATGGTTGTGGACGATTACTATAAAAAAGGCAAAGCAATCAACTTAGAACTAATCAAGTTTGATAAAGCAAAAGCCTTGTATCTGCATGGTGACCTAAATGTATCTGATGAGCGAGTAAGCTTTAAATTTACTAAAGGCGATACGAGCAACATCCACGCACTAAAATTGTCATTTTTCCACCGTACTATTAAAGCCCACGATTTTGAAGCAACCTTGACGCCTAATGCAAACCAAGAGTTTACTGCATTATTAGAAAGCTACACGGCTGGTGCTTACTCAGTGTTTATTGAACCCGTTGATGCTAGTTGGAAAATGAAAGAAAGTGTCACTTTACCAACCACAACCACCGTTTTAGTTACTCCTAACTATAAGTAGTATTTAGTATGTCTAAAAATTGCTTTCATTGTCTTGAAAGTGTGCCTGCTGGGTTTAGCGCACATGTAGTTATAGACAATACATCTCAGCCAATGTGTTGCATTGGCTGTCAGGCTGTTGCACAGAATATCATTGACCAAGGAATGACCGATTACTACAAATACCGCACTGTTAGCGCTGGTAAAGTAGAACAACTGGTTCCTGAACAGCTCGCTTTTATTAAAAGCTATGACAATGAAGATATTCAAGATGAGTTTATTAGCACCCATAACGACAGCTCTGAGGTACTACTGAGTGTTGAAGGTATAACTTGCGCTGCCTGTGCTTGGCTTATTGAAAAACAATTATTAAACCTTAAATCAGTAAAACGCGTTGATGTAAATACCTCAACGAATCGTGCCATGATCCACTGGGATAAAAGCGCCACGCCTTTAAGTGAGCTAATTACCTCACTGGCTGAAATAGGTTATAAAGCGTACCCTTTCCAATCAGATTTAGAAGCCCAGCAAAAACAGCAAACTGCCAAAGCGTATATTCGTCGTCTCGGTGTTGCAGGTTTGATGACCATGCAAGTGATGATGTTTGCCTTTGCAATGTACTTTGGCATGTTCTCTGGAATGGACAGCAATTTTGAACAGTACTTTAGATGGATCAGTTTAATTCTCGCCACCCCCGTTATTCTATACAGCGCCCTGCCCTTTTTAAGTAATGCAATTAATGGCTTAAAAGCAAAACAGCTGAATATGGACTTACCAGTATCATTGGCTATTTTTGGTGCTTATGGCGCTAGCTGTTATGCCACAGTAATGGAAGTAGGCGAAGTTTACTTTGAATCTATTTGTATGTTTACCTTTTTACTCTTATTAGGTAAATACTTAGAGTTTAGAGCGCGTTTAAAAGCCAGTGAATTTACTGCTAACTTGCAAAAGTTGTTACCCCTTACTGCGCGTACGCTCGATGAACACGGTAATGAGCACATCATTGCCGCCAAAAAACTCAAACTTAACGATATTGTGTTAATAAAAGCAGGCGAAACCATTCCTGCTGATGGCATATTAGTTAAAGGCAGTACCAGTGTTGATGAGTCGATGATGACCGGCGAACATCAACCAGTACGAAAGTATATTGATCATAACGTATATGCAGGCACGGTTAATCATGATGGTATAATTGAAATAAAAATCAATAAGCTAGGCCAAAACACCCTGCTTAATCAAATTATTCGCCTGCAACATAATGCCCTGACAAAACGCCCAAGACTGGTTGAAATTACCGATAAAGTGGCGCAGTGGTTTGTTGCTGTATTACTGGTATTTGCCTCCATAACTGCGATTGGTTGGTATCAGGTAGATCCTGACGTTGCATTTTGGATCACTATTTCGGTGTTAGTAGCCACCTGCCCGTGCGCATTAAGTTTAGCAATTCCAACCGCATTAACCTGTGCTGTAGCAACCTTAACCCGCAAAGGCATATTGATTAAGCAAGCGCATGTGCTCGAAACCCTATCAAAGCTCACTTTATTTGCCTTTGATAAAACAGGTACGCTTACACAAGGTAAGTTTAGCCTAGACGTGGTTGACATACTTGATGATAACTACAGCAAAGAGCAAATTCTTGATATTGCAGCCCAGCTTGAAAGTTACTCTGAACATCCTATTGCCAGTGCATTTAAGGAGTTTAAAGGGCAACGTAAATTTAACGATGTACAACTCCACCCAGGCATTGGGATAAGCGCTCAGTTTGATGATACCTATTACGCTATTGGTAAAAGTGGTTGGTTTGATACAAAGAAAACCAACGCACAAGCCACGCTTTACATAAACAAGCAGGCTGTTGCACGCTTTTACTTTGTAGATAAAGTTAAAGCCGATGCCGATAAGCTAATTAATGTTTTACAAGCGGCTAACCTTAGTTGCCATATGCTAACTGGTGATGCATCTGATGCGGGTGCCAAAGTCGCTAAAAAGTTAAAGCTTAACTCAGTGCAAGCCAGTTGCAGTCCAAAAGATAAACAAAATGCCGTTGATCACTGGTCATCGCAAGGTGAAATTGTTGCTATGGTCGGTGATGGCGTAAACGACAGCCCAGTATTTGCCAGTGCCCATTTATCTATCGCCATGGAAACCGGTGCCGATATATCTAAAAACAGTGCCGATGTTGTATTGCTTAACAGTGACTTAGCCTCCATCTCGCATTTATTAACCGTTGCCAAGCAAACACGACGTATAATTAAACAAAACCTAACACTTTCTTTATTATATAATGGCTCAATATTACCGCTTGCTGCTATGGGCTTAGTTGCGCCGTGGATGGCGGTTATTGGTATGTCTGCCAGCTCAATTATTGTGATATGTAATTCACTAAGGCTATTAAAGTTATGAGCATAATTTATATTTTAGTTCCTATTGCTATTTTGTTTGTATTAATTGCAATTGGCGTATTTTTTTGGGCTGTAAAAGGCGAGCAATTCTCTGATTTAAACAAGCAAGGCCACAGCATTTTGTTTGAAGACGACAAAGAGCAGCACAATAAAAGTAATGATTGACCCTATATTTGTTAGTGCTTTTTTAATGGGCTTAATTGGCAGTGGTCATTGCATTGCTATGTGTGGCGGGATTGCCAGTTCGTTACAACTTGCCAGCAATAAACGTCAAACATGGTTATATTCTGTTGCTTATAACAGCGGTCGAGCTTTAAGTTATATGCTAGCAGGAGCCCTTGTTGCGGGTATTAGTAGCCAGTTTGCCACGCAAAACTCTGCCTTTTCATTATTTTTGTCATTTTTAGCTGGTATTTTCATGTTACTGGTCGGCGTTTATATTATGCGCATAGCCGCCACCTTACAGTGGCTTGAAAAACTGGGTAAAACCCTTATTTGGCAGCACTTAATTAAACTTAATAAATATTTAATACCCATTGATTCGCCTTTAAAAGCCCTTGGTTATGGCGCGTTATGGGGCTGGTTACCGTGCGGTTTAGTATACTCTGCACTTACTTGGGCAATGACCAGTGGCAACGCCCTCAATGGTGCTTTGGTTATGCTGGCATTTGCCCTAGGGACATTTCCTGCCATGATCACTTTAGGTGTGGCTGCACAAAAGCTAAATACGCTTTTTAACCACCCATGGACACGAATAACATTAGGCAGTGTTATCATTTGGTACGGTATCTACCTTCTGATCATTGCAACAGATAAGCTAGTGCATTAACATTGATAAATGTCGTGCATAGAAATTTAACGGATTGAACTTATGGATTTTTCTCAAAGTCGTGCTAAAGGTAATTGTGCTATTAGCTGTAATAACTGCAGTATTAGCCAGTTATGTTTACCATTTTCTTTAAATGGCCAAGAAATGGATAAACTTGATGAGATCATTGAGCGAAAAAAACCATTACACAAAGGTGACTACTTATTTGAATCAGGCGCGCCTTTAAATGCAATTTATGCGGTTCGTTCAGGCTCGTTTAAATCGTATACCTTGTCTGAGCAAGGCGATGAACAAATTACCGGTTTTCACTTAGCTGGCGACCTTGTTGGATTTGATGCCATTAACAAAATGCAGCATCAAAGCTTTTCTCAAGCACTAGAAACCTCAATGGTATGTGAAATCCCCTTTGATACCCTTGACGAACTTGCTGGTAAACTGCCTAAGCTACGCCAACAAATTATGCGCTTAATGAGTAGTGAAATAACCTACGATCAAGAAATGCTGCTACTACTTAATAAAAAGTCTGCCGAAGAACGCCTAGCGAGTTTTATTTATAATTTATCAGAGCGTTTTGGTGAACGTGGTTTTTCACGTAAAGAATTTAGATTTACTATGACTCGCGGTGAAATTGGCAACTACCTTGGTTTAACTGTTGAAACCATTAGCCGTTTATTGAGCCGTTTTCAAAAAGCAGATTTGATCAAAGTAGAAGGTAAGTTTATTACTATTTTAGATAATGACGCGCTTGCGAAAACCGCTGCGATTGTAAAACCCCGTTAATAGATCAATAAATTGATATAGAACAATAATCTTAGTGCTACCCCTTTAACTGTTGTGTATTTGCGTTACACTAAATATATAACTGTTAAGTGAATGGAGTAGCACAATGGAAACGATTAAACGTATTATCGCGGTTATTGACCCAACTAAAGACGATCAAAATGCCCTCGCGCGTTCAATAGATTTAGCCAAAAAATCGGGTGCGAGCATTACCGCCTTTATGACGGTTTACGATTTTTCTTACGAAATGACCACTATGTTATCAGGCGATGAACGTGAAGCAATGCGTCAAGCCGTCCTCAAAGATCGCGAGCTATGGCTTAAAGATCTGGTCTCTCCTTATCAAAATATTAATATTGATACGCAAGTTATTTGGCATAATCGCCCATACGAGGCAATAATTAATACCGTTATCAATGATAAATACGACTTAGTTATCAAAGGTACGCATCAACACGGCGCACTAAAAGCGGTTATTTTTACTCCTACAGACTGGCACTTAGTAAGAAAGTGTCCAACGCCGGTATTATTTGTAAAAGATATGCAATGGCCAGCACAAGGTAATATTTTAGCTGCCGTAAATGCAGTCAGTGAAAATGAACAGCACCTATCACTTAATAAGCGCATTATTAAAGATGCACAGTTTTTATGTGAACTCGCTAATGCTAAACTTAACTTAGTCAATGCTTACCCTGCTACACCGGTAAATATTGCCATAGAAATTCCTGAGTTTAACCCCGGGCTTTACAACGAATCAGTTAAAAAACATCATATTGAGTCAACTAATGAACTAGCTAATGAGTTTAACTTAACCTCTGAGCAGTGCTTTATAGAAGAAGGCTTGCCAGAAGATGTGATACCAGATGTTGCTAAACGTTTAAATAGTGAATTAGTGGTTATTGGCACTGTGGGACGTACCGGCTTAAGTGCAGCATTAGTAGGTAACACCGCTGAGCATGTTATTGACAGCCTTGATTGTGATGTACTTGCATTGAAACCTGACGGCTATGTAAGCCCCCTTGCAGAAAGTTAACGTTTGCTGTAGCTGTGGTATTACATATGGCATATAATACGCCCCTTTATTTTTAGCAATTAATTTTGCCGTACTATTTATAAGGGGGCGTAGTGTCTCATTCTGCTCAAGCCAAAGCTCAACACAACTTAAATAAGCTTCAAAAGCGTTTACGCCGCCTCACAGGTCAAGCTGTCATGGACTTTAACATGATAGAAGAAGGCGACCGTATTATGGTGTGCTTATCGGGCGGCAAAGACAGTTATACTATGCTCGATATGCTGCAACATTTACAGCGGGTTGCCCCTATTAAGTTTGAGCTTTTTGCGGTTAACCTTGACCAAAAACAACCAGGCTTCCCTGAGCATGTACTGCCTGAATACCTTGATAACTTAAATATTGAATATAAAATTGTCGAAGAAGATACCTACAGTATTGTTACCGATATTATTCCTGAAGGTAAAACAACATGCTCACTTTGCTCTCGTCTGCGTCGTGGTATTTTGTACCGCACCGCTAAAGAGCTAGGAGCCACAAAAATAGCTTTAGGCCATCACCGCGATGACATGATAGAAACCTTGTTTTTAAATATGTTTTACGGTGGCAAACTCAAAAGTATGCCGGCTAAGCTAATGAGTGATAACGGCGAGCACATGGTTATTCGCCCATTAGCATATTGTAAAGAAGCCGATATTAGCCAATACGCATTTAGCCAAGGCTACCCTATTATTCCGTGTAACTTATGTGGCTCACAAGAAAACTTACAGCGTAAGCACACTAAAAACATGCTAGAACAATGGAATAAAGAGCACCCTGGGCGTATAGAAAGTATTTTTACTGCCATGCAAAATGTTGTGCCTTCGCATTTAGCTGATAACCAACTGTTTGATTTTGCAAATCTGCAAACCGGTGACGTTATTGATGGTGGCGACATTGCGTTAGATAAACCAGATATTCCAAAAGCGCCGGTTAATCCTGAACAAGATGAAACAAACCAAGCAGATGTAGTTACTATTAATTTAAGCTAATTTTTAAGGGTTTACAGTAATGCAAACCCTACACTCTGTTCTATGCTGCTACTTACCGGCAGCTAATCCTTGTAAAAACTCTAAACTCTGCATTTCTTGTTTATTCGCCTGATAAGGCAGCTGTTGTAAGCTATCGTAAGCAAAATCCTCAATAGTAAACTCACTTATTTCACTTTGTCCAAAGCTGTTACGCTCACCTGGGCTTGGCGACATACGTTCAATAACAAAGTCCCTCAACCGTAAGTCATTCGTTTGCTTAGGCAAAACAGACCAATGCGCTTTAAAATCAATTTGTTGGCTGCCTTCATTTAAACGTGCTTTAGCAACTAAATGTGCTAATGGCGAAGTTCCACTGTATAAGTTAGCTCTTAGGCGATATAAGCCACTTTTTATCACTGTTAAGTTAGCAGGCACTATCATATTATCATTACGTGGATACGCGTTATCAAAGCTAGTTAGGGTTGCACTAGGCGGCATATATTGTATTTGTGCCACCACAGGAACCATTTTACCCGCAATGTCTGCCTCAACTAATAATTGTAAATTGCGAGGGAAATCTTCTTCACCTTTAAACGTAATTGCCAACTCATTGTCACGAGCAACACCGCTGTGTGTTTTTAACGGCTGTTTAGTATCAGTATCACTGAGTGTTACCTGTGCTTTACCTAAATTTTGTGCGCTTATGGTTAATTTAATCGCTTGCGGGTAGACATAGCGATATTGAGATAAACTTAAGGTTAACTCCCCGCCCTGCTCTCCCACTGGGCTAGTAACCGGAAAAAACTGATTTGGCTTAAGCCGGTCTTCATCATTTACCGTTAAAGGTTGCGAATATGGCGGAAATGCTAAGCTTTGCTGATATTGCTGCGCTACCGCCGATGCTGCTTTAGCTATATCTTCATTAAACTCATGCTGCTCTTCAGGCACTTTTTTTATGCTTGATTTAACTGCTGGTACCTCTGATTTTGCCGACATAGCCGCAAGTTCAGGTGTTTTATTATGCTCTTTAGCTGTTGTTTGCGAAGCTGAATAACTAGCATTACCTTGACCTAAAAACCACATCAAGCCGGCAACAATAATCACTAAAGCAATAACGTAGGATTTTTTCATTGTTATTTATCCTATAACATCAATTCGCAATAGCAGTTAATCATTGTTAGAGCGATAACCTGTTGCTATTTGCATTCAGGTTTTCTTACTTAAAAATAAATCACTGAATAAAGCGAATTAATATAAAAAGCGTGCAGCATATAAAGCCGCACGCACAATCATATTTATGGGATCACATTATATATAAGTGCTGATGCACTCAAATTATCAGAGCCTTTTACATAACGGTATTGTTTTTTCCAAAACCAGCTACCGGTGGTTTCATCTACAGTTTCATATCCTAATGTATCACCAGCTACGCTAATATTATTCATCGCCACCGTTACGTTACCTTGGCGCTGCGCTTGTTGAATTTCGTTATGGCTGTAGCTATTAGTCATCATTAAGGGATAATGGTATGGCATAAAGCTACTAACAGCATCACCTTGTGAAGTTAAACGCCCATTGGTGTCAATATTGGCACTACAACTACCAAATGAGCTTACCGAGCTTGCGCCACATGATGAGTGAGTAGCGACTACCGAATCATCGTTACCACGTAAAAAGCCTGCCGTTAAACCTAAGTAAGCATTACCATCGGCCACAAAACGTAATCGTGGTGTGCGCGCATCAGGTAATGGCGCAATTCTGCGTGCATTATTAACTTTCAAATCGTGTAAAACACCTACCGCTTCATTAACCTCACTGCCTAGCCACCATGTTAATGCAGCATCAACTGCAAAATTCCATGATGCGCCGTTTAACGCGCTCACCGCTAAGTCGGCTAACTCACTGCCGCCACCAGCACCCGCCAAATCAAAGGTCGCTATAATATTAAGCGGTTTTAGCCCCGCGTTTTCTAGCCAGTTTTCTTGGTTATCTATAATATATCGGGCAACTAAATCACCGGTTGAGTGGGTTACAAACACACAGCCTGGTTCGCATAGATTTGAACGAGAGATCTGTTGTAGCTTGGGCCATACCCAATCTGTGGTAATTTTGCCTTCTATTCGCTCATATGCAGGCCAATCAATACGCTCATCTGCACGATTCACCCAATAAGACTGCCAATAACTTTGACCGTCATTTATCACATCACTGCCTGCTTTATTAGTAAGCTGAGATACTTGCAAGCCATGAATTAAAACTACTTTATACTCTTTACTGAGCGCAGAAAAACTCATTAAGAGTCCTATTGCGGCTGCAAATAAAGTCGCGCGTTTAAATATGTGTGTGTTATTCATATTAATCCTTAACTGATTGAATATTTTTCTTATGTTTGGCAATGCTTATTTCACGCTGTTGTCAGTGCATGGTAAAAGCAATGCACTGACCAGTATTGGGAACAAACTCAGAAAATGCAACATTTTGTTATCATTTTCACCGTTAAAGCTAAACATCTGCACTAAAATACGACAAAAGCGCTAAACTATTGTGCTAAACAAAATAGCAATAAATACTTTTTTAAGCAGCTTCAACAAACTTTTCTTGGACTGCGATTAACTATTAAACAACACTACTTTTTATTGATGTAATAGCGTAAGTTAATTACACACGATGAAAACCAAGGAATTAAAATGATAAAAAAAATAATTTTTGGCAGTGTTTTATTTACTGCTATTTCAGCGCCTAGTTTTGCTAGTAGCATTAACACCCAACTTGAACATGCAACACAAAGCGTGAGTGAAAAAGTCATTACATGGCGTCGGCATTTGCATCAATATCCAGAGCTTAGTAACCGTGAATTTGAAACCGCTAAGTACATTACTAACCATTTAAAATCTTTGGGGCTAGAAGTGCAAACTGGTGTTGCACATACCGGTGTTGTGGCTAAACTAAGCGGTGGTAAAAAAGGTCCTTTAGTCGCTCTTCGTGCCGATATGGATGCTTTACCCGTTACCGAACAAGTTGATTTACCCTTTGCCTCTAAACAAACCTCAACCTATCGTGGTAATGAAGTAGGCGTTATGCATGCCTGCGGGCACGACACTCATGTTGCAATTTTAATGGCCGTAGCAGAATCACTGGTAAAAATAAAAGATCAGTTAGCGGGTGAGGTACTGTTTGTATTTCAACCGGCTGAAGAAGGTGCCCCCGAGGGAGAAGAAGGAGGCGCAGAGCTAATGCTAAAAGAAGGTTTATTTAAACAAAAACCTGAAGCGGTGTTTGGCTTACATGTCACCAGCTCACTTAATACTGGTCAAATTGGCTTTAGAGAAGGGCCACTAATGGCCAGTGAAGACTCTTTCACAATTAACGTAACGGGTCGTCAAACCCATGGCTCGCGCCCTTGGAATGGCGTAGATCCCATAGTTGCTTCATCACAAATTATAATGGCAACTCAAACAATCGCCTCACGCCAAGTTGATGTAACTAAAGCACCTTCTGTGATTTCGTTTGGCGCGATTAATGGCGGCATACGCTCAAATATAATCCCTGATAGCGTCGAGCTAATTGGAACAATTAGAACCTTTGATCAAACTATGCGCGCCGATATTAAAAAACGTTTAGCTAAAACCGCTGAACTGGTTGCCGAATCCGCGGGGGCTAAAGCTGATGTGCATATAGATCACGGCTACCCTGTAACAGTAAATAATGTTGCACTGACCCAAAAAATGACCCCTACACTTGCCCGTATTGCAGGTGCTGACAACATTATTACCACAGATTTAATTACCGGTGCAGAAGACTTTAGTTATTATGCGCTAGAAACCCCTGGGCTGTTTTACTTTTTAGGCGTTACTCCAAAAGATCAAAACGCTAAAACGGCACCAAGTAATCATTCACCTCAGTTTTATGTTGACGAAAGCGCATTACAACTTGGCGTAGAATCATTATCTCAACTGGTCGTTGACTACCTACAATAATAACTCAACACAACAAGCACAGGGCTAATAGCCTTGTGCTTAGAGAGTGTTATTCAGCTAATATAAACCCCCTATCACTTACCTTTAATATCTAATATAAATTCTCAACTTGGTAAGGACACCTCAATGACGGCAGAATATTTTAACTTTTTGAGCCTTATTGGCGTCGCATTTTTTGCAATTTCAGGTGCGTTATTAGGCCATGACAAAGATATTGGTGGATTTGGTGTTGTCGTTGTTGGCTCAGTCACAGCTTTAGGCGGTGGCACACTAAGAGACATTCTTCTTAACCAACCTGTATTTTGGATAGCCAATCCAAATTTTTTATATGCCACCTATGGCGCTATTTTTGTCACCGTAATGTTTATTCGCCACTTACCCGATGTGTCTAACTATTACATGTTGCTGGTTGACGCCATTGGTATGGCTATTTTTAATGTGGTCGGTATTGAAAAAGCACTCATTGAAGGCACAACCATGGTGGTTGCGCTTACAATGGGAATGACAACGGGTATATTTGGCGGCTTAATACGTGATGTGATCTGTAGAGAAGTACCGCTGGTGATGCGCGAAGAACTTTACTCCACCGCGTGTTTTGCAGGAGGCTTAACCTATGCCACGCTATTTTTATTAGAAGCACCTTATTTATGGTGCATTATAGGTTCATTATTGGTAACCGTTTTTCTAAGATTGGGCGCACTGCATTTTGGCTGGCAACCCAACGTTTTTAGAAAGCGAACCCCAAAAATAAACGATTAGTATAAGTATGGCTTTACACTAATCGCTCATACAAGCCTGACGCCCGTGATACACTTTTACCCATGGCCAGTTGCAGCACTTTTTTATCTGCCACCAGCTCAAAGGTATGCTTTGCCCGGGTAATTCCCGTGTACACTAATTGCCTATTAATACCGATACTCGCCTGCTTGAGCGGTGGTAATACCATCGCTGTATAACTGAACTCTGAGCCTTGGGATTTATGAATGGTCATTACATACACTTTATCGTGCGCCGGTAATCGTGCGGGCGAAAATGCCCGTTCATTGCCTTGCTCATCAATAAACAGTGCCTTGAGTTGACCGCTATCATCGGGCATTAAAATCCCTATATCACCGTTAAATAATTTTAGCTGATAGTCGTTTTGGCTAACCATAATTGGCATCCCTGTATAATGCCGCTGATTAGGGTTAACGCTTATTAAACCTTGCTGTTGCAATACCCGTTCAATACGCAGGTTTAAACTATTAACACCATAATCGCCTTCACGAACCGCAGCCAGTAACTGATAACTGGCAAAAGCTGCATGTATTTGTGCAACACTGGCATCTTGGGCTATCAGTGTTAGGTAATTAGCATAATGACTTGCGGCACTATTTACTAACTTTTCAATCGGTGTGGAAACAAAATCATAGTCTAAAATAATATCGCTAAAATGCCCTTCGCTGCTTTGTTGTTCAACATAGTTTAATATTCCTCGGTTGTTGGTATTTACAGCCAGCGCCAATTGACCAATACCGCTTTTGGCATCAAACCGATAACTATGTTGTAAAAAAGCAATGCAGTCAGCGAGTTTAAACTCACTTTGAGTTTGCGCGTTGAGTTTAATGGCGCCATTAAAGCACAGCGTGTTCAATTGCTCGCAGCGTACTTTCGAATAATGTGGTGTTTGCCCAAGCACTAACCCTTGGCATAAATCACTCATTACGCTGCCAGTATCAACCGAGGCAAGTTGGTCTTTATCACCGAGTAAAATCAATCGGGCATGATCTGGCAAAGCCTCGATTAATTTAGCCATAAGTGATAAGTCGACCATACTGGCCTCATCAATAATCAGCACATCAACATGCAGCGGATTGCTTTTATCGTGCCGAAATTTATTGGTAAATGGCTTAACTCCTAACAAACGATGAATGGTTTGCGCACTTTGCGGGATCAACGCGTTAATCTCATCCGGTATTTCATTAAGCTTATTTTTGGCCCCTAAAATTGACTCGGTTAGTCGCGCCGCTGCTTTACCGGTGGGCGCTACTAATTTTATGCTCAATGGTGCCGCTTGATATAACGACTGCAAAATCGCTAACAGCTTTGTCACCGTGGTGGTTTTACCTGTACCAGGCCCGCCCGTGATCACACTAAAACCTTTTGTAGCGGCAATGGCACACGCTACTTTTTGCCAATCAATATCAATACTCGGATCATCAGGAAAGTAGCGAGTTAATAACTGAGCAAGTACTGCATCATCAATGTTAAGTTGTCGCTCGCTCATTGTTAGTAATCGTTGCGCAAGAGTCTGTTCATAGCCTGCTAAACGAGAAAAATATAACCGTTGATTAAACAATTGCAGCGGCTTTTGCTCCCCAACACTGTGATGTGAGAGTAAATAACGTATTGCCGCCTCAGTCGTAAAGTCATCACTAAATGGGCTCAGAGTACCAGGCTGTGTGCCCTCTAGTTTAGTAAAGTCGCTTTGACGTAAATTAAACGGATTAGTCCAATCAACCTCTGTTAGGGTTAAACAGCTATGTTGGCTTTGCTGCGATAAACACAGCATTAAAATTATATAAAAGAGGTCGTCATACCCTTGCTGTGCGTTTGTGCCACTGAGTAATTCAGCCAGTTTTACATCAACCACACGCACTCTATGTTCGTCCGTTAAATACGTTAGCAACGGCACGACTTTAATGCTTTCGCTGGTCTGCATAGTTGGCTGCGCTGTTGTGAGCACAGGTTCATCTAAAGGCGCATCATCTAAGTCATCAAACAAACCCGGTTGTTGATTTAAATCACTCATAGCATGGCTCCTTGGCTAAACAAGCCATCTAAAATAATGACTTGCTCCACACTTAGCTGTTTAAAGTACACTCCCTCTCCTGCTGGCATACCGCGTAAAAAAGTATAATAAACACCGCCTAAATGCGCCTCTATGGAATAATCGGGAATTCGTTGTTTAAGCAAGCGATGTAGCGCTACGGTATAAATTAAATACTGTAAATGATATTGGTGGCTGGTCATGGCTTGCTCTAGCTGCTCAGGCACATAATCGGCAGGGGTGCTGCCCAAATAATTCGATTTATAATCTAAAATATAATACTTGCCTTGGTAGCAAAAAATTAAATCAATAAAGCCTTTTAGTAACCCTTTCACATGGGCAAACTCAAGTTTACTTTGGTTAAAGCCAAAATGTTTAATCAACACTTCATTAAGCTTAGGGGCACTGAGGCTGCTAAGCGGTAAATTAAACTCCATTTCTACTAAACAGTCACTTGGCGCTAATTGGCTCAAACTTAAATTATTCTCGCTGTTTAACGGGCAATTAAGTGCATCGAGTACCCATTGCTCGGTAATTTGCTGCCATTGCTCATCGATATGGTATTTTTCAAAAGCACGCTCAATCACAGCCGTTAAGTTTTGCTCTGTATTCGTGGGATGATTTACCGGACTGGTAAAATCAAGCTGCTCAAATATTTCGTGCAAACAACTCCCTGGTTTTGCACCCTTTGGAAAGCTATACGGTGAAGGAAGTTCATCTTGCTGCACAGCAAACTCATCTCTTTGATGATCTTCATCACTGCGCCCTGGAGCAAGTTGCTCTGCATGCTTTTTAAAGCTCAAGGCACTAAAGCTGGTTGCTCGCCAGTCACGTTCAATCTGCGCCGTTACTGTATTAATAAGTAAATCGTGCTGTTTAGTGTCACTGTTATTTAAGCGAAGTATGCCCTGCTCAACTAGTTCGCCAGAGGTAAATTGCTGATATTGCATAGCATGATTAGCCTCACAAAATTCACTTAAATGGGTGCGCCACACTTGGCTGCTGGTTATCTCTAACCCTGAGAACAATACATGCCCCAGCGCACTACTTTGAATTGCTAAACGGCTACTTTGCCCTTGAGAAATGTTATACACGCCCAGCGAACAAAAATGCACTGCTCGGGTCAGTGCCACATAAAGCAAACGTAAGTCTTCTGCTAAACGTTCTTGTTCGGCTTTTTGCAGGGCGTCTTCGTCTTTACTTAAATCGTAAATCAACTTGCCATTTTGATGATAAAGCGCGTCTTTAGTTTCACGATAACCACTGGCAAATGGCATAAATACCAATGGGTATTCAAGCCCTTTAGAAGCGTGCATAGTCACAATTTTAACTAAGTTCGCATCACTTTCTAAGCGAACTTGCACTGTTTCGCCATCTTGCTGGCTCACCTTTTGCGCAAACCAACGTAATAAACGAAGTGTCCCTTCAAGCTCTATTTGTTTTTGCTGCAGTATTTCGCCAAGATGTCTAAAGTCGGTAAGCCACCGTTCTACGTTATAGCCCAAGCCTTGCCATTTGGCACTGAGCTGATTGTGACTCAGTAAGCGTTCGAGCATTGCCATTGCCCCTTGCTTATGCCAAATATGGCTAAGTTGAGCAAAAAAGTTTAGGTGTTCTTGCCAGCTATTTTCATCATCGGCTAGAGCAAAAATATCGTTATAGCTTAAACAAAATAACGGGCCAGCTAATACACCGCGTAGTAACGCCTCATCGTACTGACCATGCAAAGCCGTTAAAAAATTGAGCAAGTGATGACTTAACTCTTGGCTAAATACACTGTCGCGCGACAAATACACACTGGCAATATTAGCTTTACTCAGCGCTTGCTTCATTATTTGTGCTTCAACGCGGTCGCGCACCAAAATACAAATATCAGCAGCGCTTACCGACGTACTGCCAATACAGGCTATTCCTTGGTTTGCCTGCTCAAGTAAAGTAACAATTTTATTGGTAAAATGGGTGGCTAAATGAGCTTGCCCTAAGCCTTTACTGGTCGGCTTATTTTTTTCATCGCCGGCTTCATCTACAAACACATTAAACTCAAACGCGGTGGCCGGTTTACCGTCAATTAAAAACGACTCATCTGCTTTTTTTCCTTTCGCTTTCACTTTATTAAATGGAATGGCGTCGTTATAAATAAAGCTGTTTTCGTATTTGCTAAATAAGCTATTTACGCTATTTACAATATCACTGCTTGAACGAAAGTTAGTGCCCAATGTAAATTGTTGTGGCTCATCTACCGCTTCTTTTGCGCCAATGTAGGTAAATATATCTGCGCCCCTAAACCCATAAATTGCTTGTTTGGGATCGCCTATCATAGCTAAAGTGGTATTGCTTTGAGCATAAATTT
This sequence comes from Pseudoalteromonas sp. SK18, assembly GCF_001974855.1. Taxonomy (GTDB): domain Bacteria; phylum Pseudomonadota; class Gammaproteobacteria; order Enterobacterales; family Alteromonadaceae; genus Pseudoalteromonas. The sequence goes on from NZ_MTQB01000006.1 coordinate 105,387, forward strand.
TACTAAAAATCCCGTACTGAATCGGGTCAGTATCCTGAAACTCATCTATCATTGCCACCGGAAATAACTGCGCTATTTTTTGTGCGAGCACATCACCTTGTTCACTCTTTAAGGCACTGTGTAAATTAGTCAGTAAATCGTCAGGGGTGATCACGCTTTGTTCTTGTTTGCGTTTAACTATGGCCGCTTTTACCCAGCTCGCCGCATATTGCACTATCGCAATTTTTAACCCTTGGTTAATGGTGTTGTTAAGTGCGGCTAAGGCATCGAATTGGCTAATAAGTGGATGAGTCAGTAATGTGCCATTTTTTTTATAATTAGCGGCATTACTTAAGTTCTCGCTACTCCACACCTCAAACGAATACTTACTGGTACCAAATTCAAAAAAGTCATCACTGCCTAAGCAAAATGCTTCAAGTGCAGCAAGACTGCCCTTTCGCCCAGGTGTTTTTGATCCACTTAAATCGGATGCTTTAACAGCACCAATAAACTCTTGCTCTAGGCAGGCTTTTTTAAAGGCTGGAACACACGCCAAGTATTCATCTCGCGCTTGCCATACCGCATCTAAACTAACTTGCGGGGTTATCTCTGCGTTCGCCTTATTTAAAATACTATTTACATGACTAAATAGTGATTCGGGCGCAGCAAATACCGCTAAAATCGCATCTGTTCTTTCTTTACTGAGTGGGTATACAAACGCGCGCCAAAAGTCTTTTATGGTTTCAAGCAGAATATCACGCTCATCTAAAATGAACTCTAAGTTAAATGCCACACCGGATTCAAACGCATGCTGCTTTAACATTCGCTGACAAAAACCATGAATGGTAAAAATAGCTGCTTCGTCCATTGATTTAGCTGCAGCATCGAGTAAGTCAAATGCACGGTGCTTGTCATCAACGCCTGCTATTACACCCTCAATTAGCTCATCATTAGGTACTTGCCCCAGTAATGCATCACGCGCAGCAATAATACGGCTGCGAACTCGGTCTTTAATTTCTTGCGTGGCGGCATCGGTAAAGGTGACTACCAAAATTTGCTCAACACTCAATGGCGTATTCAGCTCACCAGGTATTTGCATGCCCAATAAATAGCGCAAATACAAACCCGTGATCGTGTAGGTTTTACCTGTGCCAGCACTGGCTTCAATTAAGCTTTGCCCTGATAATGGCATAGTGAGTGGATTAAGCGCTTGCATAGTCACTCTCCTTGGCGTGCTCAAATAATGGGGCGAGTAGCTTATCGCTCCAATGTATAAATTCGTCTTGGCAGTCATTAAGTGATTGCACCGTGAGACGAATATAAGGGTTTTCTCCTTCACCTCGGCCAATATACTGTGGACTAAATTTACTGTTGGCTTTTGCCATATCACCACCGCTTTTCACGTATTCATAACCACTTACCGGAAAAAACGCCACGGGCTTGTTGCGTAATGCTTTATAAAGCTCAAACCAATCTGCGAGCAGTAAATCGGCATCGGCTTTACTCATTGGGGCAAAACTAATTTGTTTATCTAAACCCAGCAATAAGGTTTCAACCTCTTGTTGCATGCTTTGTGCAGCAAGATGATAAATAAAGCCTTTAATTAAATCTTTAGCTTTAATACTGGCACTGCGATAAAACACTTGTTTTTGCATATACACATGGTTTAACCAGCCTTCAATGGTGGTGTTTTCAAGCGAAAGTAACACTTCTATCGGTTCGCTTTTACCCGCTTTTATTTGTTGTTTTACTTGCCCTGCAAGCGCATCAACGCGATGTTGCATGCTCTCATAAATTAAGCTGCCAACATGAGCTTGCGGCAACTCACCGCGCTGCAGTATTTGCTCGGTACTCAGTGGTGTATCGTTAATATTAGCTTCAAGTATTTCATCAAGGTAAAAATAACGGCGCAGCGCATCTAAGCTAAACGGTTCTTCATCTTTGGCTATGTCGTTAAATTGCGGCAAACGTAACCCTAAGCTTTGCTGATAAAAGCTCTCTTGGGCATGGCACACACTGCGAATAAACACATCAAGATCAAGCAACTCTGGAGGCGTTACATCAAGCGTAGTAATTGTTTTTGGCTCAATGGCCTCGCTAGGAAGCCAAATTGGATTATAGCTATGGTTGTTAAGTCCTGCCTGTTCAGCGCTAGCTGGCAAATAGTACTGACTATTAAAAGGTTGAAGATGTTGTTGGCTAATAAGACAATCTGGCAAGGATTTATCACTGGGTTCGCTAAGTTTAAAGCTGCGACCTATGTATTCTAACAATTCACTGACAAGCGTTGATGGCATGCGCGGCTGGTTATCAAAACATGATCGGCCAATGTAGCTCATGTATAAATTATCTCGGGCACTTAATAGCGCTTCTAAAAAGAGGTAACGGTCATCGAGTTTTCGTGAACGGTCACCTTTTTGCTTTTTAGAATACGGCACTAAATCAAATCCGATTGGCTGCACCGTGCGTGGGTAATCGGCATCGTTTAAGCCTAGCATACATACCACTTTAAAGGGGACGGCGCGCATTGGCATGAGGGTACAAAAATTCACTTGCCCCACTAAAAATCGCTGGCCGACACCTTTCTCTTGTATGCCTTGTTTAATTAAATAGCTAACAATGCGCTGCGATACGGCCTCACTGTAATCACCGTTATCGTGGTGCTTACCTATATCTTCGAGTACTTTTTGCAGTACTAATAAATCCCAACTGTCGTCGCTTTCGCTCTCATAAATAGTATTGAGCAGCTCACTTAAAATTTGGGCTTTATTAGTGAGTGTATCATCGGGGGTGAGCTTAGCTTTAAAGTCTTGCAATACATCAATAAAATGTACCAGCTTGTTGAGTGTATCGAGTGCCATGCCCTCAACCTCATCGGCACTGTAAATACCATTAAATGGGCATTGTTCATCGCGCATGGCAATACCCAGTAGTAGCCGGTTTAAGCCATGTTGCCAAGTGTTAAGCTCAATTGCGGGTAAATCAAAGCTACTTTTATGTTCAGCGTTTACACCCCATTTAACGCCAACGCGCTCCAACCAATACTGAATTTGCTCATATTCATGCGCTTCTAAGCCAAACTTTTCAGCAATTTGGGTAACCTGTAATAAATCGAGAATATCCGACACGCCGAAGCGCGAAAACGGTAAATTAGCTAAACTAGCAAACGAACTCAGTACAGGTTTTTCTTGCTCTATGGCTAAATCAGCTAGCGCATAAGGTATAAATCGACTGCCCTGTGCACCACCAAAAACTGCTTCAATATAAGGGCTGTAGGTGCCAACATCGGGCATCATCACGATGATGTCTTTAGGGGTAAGCGCTGAATTTTGATTAAATAAATTAAGTAAGTAGTCGTGCAAACGCTCTACTTCTCGAAGCGGTGTATGGCAATCACTTAGTGTAATGCTTGCATCGTTTGCAGTAATTGGCAGCTTGCCCTCGTCGTTAATAAACCATTCTTTATCATCGGTGAGCGACTCACCTTTAAAGGCAAGTTGGTAAATTTCACTTTGCACTTGGCCGAGCAAGCTATCGTCAAATGCATCTATAAAACCATCAATCCAGCGGGCATCAAGCTGCACTAGTTGCTCAAAATAATCGCGGCCGAGTTTACCCCACGACGATAACAGCGGGTTACCAATAAAATAGTATTCCTCATCGGGATTGGTTTGCTTTTTTTGCTGTGCTTCCACCAGCGGCATTTTTGCGTATTTAGCGGTGATTTTAGCGGCTGTTTTTTCATCAATGATATCGCCCCAGTAATGCTCGCTAGGGTTAAAAAAGAACAAAAACACTTCAGTTTTTTTACTTAAAGCTTCAAACACTTCAAGCTGCGAGCTGGCAATCGCCGATATGCCAAATAAGCTAATGCGTTTTGGTAATAAGGCGCTATCCATGCTCTCAAGTGCACTGAGTAACTGCCCTTGCATATTGGCACGGTGAAATTGGCTTTGCCCCAGCTGCTTGCTTAATTTGACGATACGACGCCATAAATCGGGTTGCCAAGGCGCAATCGTTATATCAACATCGTCAAGCGTATCAACACCACTATCCCAAGTGGCTATCCAATGGGGGCGATACATTAAATATTGGTCGTACACATCGGCTATTTTTTCACATAGGGCAAAGGTTTTTTGGCCGTCAATATCCCCCTCTAAATAGGTTTTTAGGGGTAAATACAGTGGCTCGTCAATACAAGTAGGTAAAATTGCAAACAGTTTCCAAGCAAGGTTCGGTTTATTAAACGCCGACTCTTTAGGCACGTTTGGCAATAGTTGCTGGTACAACTGCCAAATAAAACTCGATGGTAGCGGAAAGTCTACCTGTGCAGCTACGCCTAAATTTTCACTTAAACCAATTTTTAGCCACTGCGACATACCCGGCGATTGCACTAACACCACTTCTTTATCAAATGGGCTTTGCAATGGGTTTACTTTTAATAGCTGATGAAACTGCGCTTGCAGGGCTTCCATACGGTTTGATTGAATAATATTGAGCATACGATACCAGCCTTACTTGAGATAAAGCCAGTGTAAGATATTTTCAATTTAAGCGGTAGCACTAAGGGGAAATTGGCACTAATAAATCAGCAAGTTAGCCCACCAATAGATGAACTTTTAAACGCACTGCTTTAACTGCAGTGCGTTTATTATTTAAATGGTGATGCTATTTATAAGGACTAATACTTGAAAGACTAAAATCACTTTGCATAATAACTTGGCCATCAATGCCTTTAAGCTTTAATGAAATAGCAGAGTCGACTTGTTGCCAGTCTATGCTTAAATCACCATAGTTAACATTATGTGTGTAATCACCGACACGATGCTGGTTAGGGCTAACGTCTTTCCACTTTTCTGTCAGACCTGAGCTGGTCATTTCAATAAGTGGGTAATCAAGATTGTGTTGATACCTTGAAATCTCGCCCCAGTGAGTATCGCCACTAATAATAATCACACCATTTACTTGGTGTTTTTTAATTAGCGCAAATAAACGATTTCGATCCTCAGGAAAATTTGCCCACGACTCCCAGCCGGTAAAATCAGGCAGTAACTGCAAGCTCGACGCTATTAGCTTTATTGCCGCTGGCTTTTTCAGCTCGGCTTCAAGCCATTGCCACTGTACCTCCCCTAGCATTGACGCGCCTTTAACTTCAGTTGGACTGTACGGGCCTTGGTTATTTGCTTTACGCTTGGTGTAATACTCAATCTCGCTAACAGAATTAAGTGTGTCACGATTAAAGCGTAAATCTGGCATGATCACCTGCACGGTTTGCTCGCCTTCGCCATACATGTACGAGGTATAAATACCATCAGGGCGGGTACGGCGTTTTGAATTAGCAGGTTCTTGCCAAAAATCGAGCATGATTTGCCGCGATGCTTCTTTATGCGGATACTCTTTCCCCGCGTCATTTTGACCATAATCGTGATCATCCCACATAGCTATTATTGGTGTTTGTGCGCGTAGTGCTTTAAAGCCTGGCTTTGCTCCAAGGCGTTGGTATTTATTTTTAAGCACAGCCATGTCGTTAGTATCGCCATAAATGTTATCGCCTAAAAATATAAATAAATCACTCTGCTCTTTATTTATCGCATTAAAGATAGGGATGTCTTTATCTTGATGCCCGCAAGAACCAAATAATATTTTAGACGGCGCAGCCATTGCTCCACTGCTAATCACAATAGTCAGTGACAGTGCAGAATACTTAAAGGTTTTTAGCAACTGTTTCATTTTAAAATCTCATTAATAGCCGGTGCCATATTGGGGTTAATTATGTGTGGGTTTTGCCCAAGTGCTTTTAAAACGGTGGCGGCAACTTGCGCTTGTTTAAGCTCGTTTTTAGTTTTAATTAAACCGTTATTTTTAATTGCAGGGCCAATAGCTGCAAGCCAAATATGCTCAGAGCCTACTATACCTTTAGGAAACACATCTGCGCCTAGATTAAGCTCTAGCAATGCTCGACGAGAGCTGTGATGCTGCCAATCACTGGCATGACTTCCACGGCCGTGATCGGTAGTAACAATTAACGTGGTATTATTTTTATAACCTGCAGTACTTTGAATGGTTTGCCATAAATCTTTTAAAAATGCATCGCTTTGTTTGGCCGACTTTAAGTAAGCATCGTAATGGCCATCGTGAGCAAAGTCGTCAGTCTCTCCTAAACTAATCACCAGTAGTCTTGGTTTTTTTGCCAGCATATACGCTTTGGCAAATCGATAGGTAAAACTATCAAACCGCACATTATGCCAAGGGCTAGGTATCTCTGTTTGTAGCGCATTAAGTAGCGCTGCGTCGGCAAATAAATCATCAGCAACGGGCATAAACCCCGCATTCACCTGCACCTTGCTGCGCTGGGTATTTACAATGAAAGGAAACACATCCCAACTACCAAATAATGCGGTGCTGTTTTTAAATTCAGGTTGGGCGTTTAAACGCTCTAAAATAGTTTTATTTGGGTTGAATACCTTGTCGTTACTGTTGATACTTTCATCCACTTCGCCAGTGAGAATTTCGTTATATCCAGGGTATGAAAAATACCACGGATTACTCACCGACATAGTTGAGCCTTTAGCCCTATCGCCAATAATAACGCCTTGCTTTGCAATGGTTTGAGTTAAAAATGGCATTAACAACTGTTGACGCTGTTGCGGACTTTCATGCCAAAATTCATTGCTTAACTGTGCTGGCTGCTTAACAAACTCTTTTTTATTAATCAGCTTGTTATCGGCACCATTGAATACTTCTTGCCAGCGAACCCCATCTAAAGTTACCAACACCACATTTTGCGGTGCAGCCAAAACCGCCTGACTGTTAAGTAAAGCCAAACCGATTATTAGTATTGTTATTATTGTTTGCATACACACCTCGTTTAATAAAAAGCCCATCAATGATGGGCTTAATTACGTTTATTACGTTTTAAAACGTGGCGGTTAACGTCACGGCTGCTGTGCGTGGGGCGCCAATAAAGTAAGTGCTCCCATTACCTGTGCCGCCTGCTAGGTAGCTTTCATCAGTAATGTTGTAAACCACAAAAGCAATATCAACGGCTTTGAATGGGCCAGCATTAACTTCGGCTGCATAGCCTGCATTTAAATCAAGCACGGTATAGCTATCTACATCGCCACGCTCACCAGTGTATTTAGCCGATAAACCAAAGCGGAAATCGCCACTGTAGTAATCGGTTGATAGCACAAATAAATCATCCACTGAGTCAATTACTTTGCCTCCTGCTTCAAACCCTGGCGCATCGCCTTTGTATTCAGAGCTATTATTGGTGTATGAGCTATATACATTCCACTCATTATTAAGCATGTAACTTGCTGACAGCTCTAAACCTTTGGATTCAATACCTCCCACATTTAGGTACGAGCCGTTAGTACCTATGGTGTAATCTATACCGCCGGTGTCGCTGCCTGGTGCTATAAAGGTGATACGGTTATCAAATTCAATTGAATAGGCCGTTGCCGTTAGTTTAAGTGTATTATTTTGATAGCGTACACCTAGATCAATATTTTCAGCGGTTTCTGGCTCAATAGCTGATAAATCAGAGCTGTCGCGTTCAAGCACACCATCTTTAATGGCAGCAAAGTTTTCGCTATAGCTGGTAAATAACTCAGTATTACTATTTAGCTGATATAAAATACCGCCACTAAATAGAAGGTCTGAATCACTGTTTACTTTAGCTGTTGTCGCATTTTGATAATGGTCATACTTTTCTATGTCTACTAAGTACTTTTTAACCCCTAGGTTAAGGGTTAAGTCGCCAAATGCCATTGAGTCTTGGGCGTACCATTTAAGGGTGTCGGTTTCAAAGGTGTTTTTGTATTGCGTCCAGTATGGGGTGTTATCAAAGTGATGATAAATGCGCGCATCTATAACTTTATGCCAATCACGCGACTCATCACGGTCACTTTGCTCATACCAAAAACCCGCTTCAATATCGTGCATGCCAAAGGTCGCTTGATAATTAGCAGTTACCCCTAAACGATCTTTATTATAATGTGTATGACGATAAGACATAACTGGCGTGGCATCAGCGTCGTAACATGCAGGGTTAAGCTCAGGGCCTGACTCCCAAGGCCAGTTTAAGCTTGCTGTACAACCTGCGTTGGGGGCAAGTGGATTGCCATTACTATCTGTAAAGCCATAAGACCCTGCGTTTGTGCCACCTTCTGTGGTTGGGTTACCATTTTCATCTACAGGGGACGTTAAATAAGGAGGGATCCAATCGCCACGGCCAGAATTTTTATGGTAATACGGGCTAATTGTTAACAATGAGGTAGGTGAAATCGCGTATTCAAACTTTAAATACCCTAGAGTATTTTCACGCAGCGTGCCCCAACCTTCTGCAAACATTTGGTCAAAGTGCGGAACGCCTGTCCAGTTCCATGTTAGTTGATCCCAATCTGGAGTTTGTTCAAATTGTGCCAAGCTCACGCTGTTGTAATTCGTCTCGCTTACATCATCGTAGGATAAACGCCCTGTTATAGTTAACTCATCAAGGGTGGTGACAAATTTCGCCTCAGCGTGTTGATTATCTTTACCACCATTGCTACCCGAACCAATCCAACGGCTAGTATCGGTTTGCGAGTAACTTACATACGCTTGAGTATTATCGAAAATGGTGCCAGTTTCGTGTTTAACGTAATAGCGGCTCGCGTCATGGCTGCCTGAGGTATATGCAAAAGTGGTGCTTTTTTCAACGCTAGGCGCTTTACTTACAAAGTTAAAAGTACCGCCTAGTGCCTCTAACGAGGCTGATTTTATATCTGAAGTGCCTTGACCTACTTCCACGGTGATTAAATTTTCGCTATCTAGGTAACGATTCGCTTTAGCACCACCGCCATAATTAGAACCGCCATTAGGAATACCGTCTACCGTCATACCTAATTGCTGCTGGTTTGAGTCAATACTAAAACCACGCATGGTAATAGTGGTTGACCAATCGTCGCCGCCAAATGCGTCGCCTTCGTTTATGCTAATGCCAGGTAAGTTATCTATTACTGATAACACACTCGATACCGAGCTTTGTTGCTCAAGCATGGCAGGTTCAATAACGTTGTTTGCATAACTGGTTGGTTTTGCAGTAACGGTTACTTCTTCTATCACGTTATCGTTAGCATAAGCTGAAGTTGATACCGCCATGGCCACAGCCATGCTCAAAATCGATTTATTTTTTAAAGCGTACATTGTTGTCCCGTTTGATTCTAATTATAAAAGGTAATTATGAAAGCGGGCACAGTCTAATTTTTAAATATGACAACGAGGGGGAACTTTATTGACAGCAAGGTTAAACAATTATGAGTAAATTATGGCAAATAAATGTATAAAAAAAGACACTCATAGTTGCCCATGAGTGCCCTATCGTTTTTACTAAATTAGTTACTATTTCAATTCAGCTAGCATTTCGTCACTGTAAGCTGTGACTTCTTCGCCGTTTTTAATTTTACTAATGTAGTCTGGATTAGCAATAAGCGGGCGACCAATAGCAATTAAATCAAATTTACTGTCGTTAATTGCTTCTTTAGCAGTTTCAAAACTATAACTCCCTACACCCACTAAGGTACTGGCATAACCAGCTCGTAAAAATTCAGAGGTTGATTTACCTTCTAGTGAATCAAAACGCATGCTGTCGTCAAAAATACCGCCGTGTAAATAAGCTAACTTGCGGTTTTCAAGCTCAGGTAATAAGTAATCAAATACTGCTTTATCACGATTGTCTTCGCTCATATTAAAATAAGCACCTGGCGTTAAACGCATTGCGGTGCGCTCATTGCCTACTACATTAATAACTGCATCGGTTACTTCCAGTGCAAAGCGCGACATGTTTTCTGGTGTTTGGCCGTACTCGTCATCACGTTCATTTGCCGCATAATGTAAAAATTGGTCAATTAAATAACCATTAGCACCGTGAATTTCTACGCCGTCAAAACCCGCTTCCATCGCATTTTCTGCGGCTTTAGCGTAGTCAGCCACTAAGCCTTTAATGTCGTCTTTAGTTACAGGTTTTGGCGTAACATAAGTCAGCTCGCGCATACGCGGTACTGAACCATCAACCCCTATTGCAGATGGCGCCAGTACATCACCACCAAAAAAGTGTGGGTGAGCTACACGGCCAACATGCCAAAGTTGTGCAAACATTTTTCCGCCATTGGCATGTACAGCGTCAGTGACTTTTTTCCAACCTTGAATTTGTTCGCTGGTGAAGATACCCGGTGTATTTGGATAACCTTGTGCATCAGCACGGATAATAATGGCTTCACTAATAATTAAGCCTACATCAGCACGGCGAGCGTAGTAATCAACCATGGCTTGTGTTGGCACTAAATTGTCATCTGCCATACAGCGAGTCAGTGGAGCCATAAGTACGCGGTTTTGCAGTTCAATGCTGTTATTTAATTTAAAAGGTGAAAGTAAGTCAATCGACATAATATTTATCCTTTGTTGAATGTACATTCAAGATAAGGTCACTTGAATGAATATTCAAGTATAATTTTGAAACTTTGTTTAAGATTGCGTAAACTGCCACCTAGGCCTAAGAAAAATAAATTTATTCATTACTACTCTCTCCACTAAAAGAGTCATTATGAGAACTGCAGAATTTGATAAAGAGTTTGTACTACGCCAAGCTATGGCCATGTTTATGCTGCATGGCTACGCAAAAACCAGTATGCAAAAACTGACTCAAGCCACCCATTTACATCCGGGTTCTTTGTATGGGGCATTTGGTAATAAAAAAGGCATTTTTTTAGCCGCCACGGAGCAATACCAAACCGATCGCAATACACAGTTTACGGCGCTTTTTGAGCACAGTAATTGTATTTTAGATACACTGAAACAATACCTTAATATCATTGTGCAAGAATGTATTGACGGCGAAGCAACTAAAGTGTGCTTGCTTACTAAAAGCATTAGTGAGGTGGAGGGTAACGATCCACAAATTTGCCAGGTATTACGTACTAATTTAACGGCGTACGAGCACGCCTTTGCGCAGCAATTACAAAAAGCGATAGATAATAAAGAAATTACCAATGGGCGAAGTGCCATAGAGCTAGCACGATTTTGTGTTATGGGTATTTATGGATTGCGTACTTACGCATTAACAAATCAAGACCCCGACGCACTAAACCAACTAGCCGATGAGCTGCTTGCAGCCATCAGCTAAACTTAATTTTAAAGCGCAGTATGTCGCTGCCTTTTGTATTCCCCCCACAGTGAGAGAGAGCCAAAAATGACCACTGACAATTTATCAAAGCAAGACGACGTAATTTTAGGCCTTGGCGCAAAAAAACGACTCGCATACATGTACGAAACCGTGCAGCAGTTTAAGCAAGTGTGGATTTTAAATGATGACGACGGCTGCGTCATGCTCACTAACGAAGACGACGACTGTGTGCCTGTATGGCCAACCCGTGAGTTTGCACAAGCATGGGCAACCGGCGAATGGGAAGGATGTACACCTAAAGCAATTCCAACAGCAGATTGGTTTAGCCGCTGGACGCCAGGCCTTGAAGAAGACGACTTACTGGTTGCCGTGTTCCCTACCGAAGAAGACGACGGCACGATTTTATTTCCTGATGAGTTTCAAGCACAGCTCAGTGCCAAAAAGAACAAGTATTAAACAACTGCTCAAAGCCATTTCAACAATGAAATGGCTTTAATTACTTCTTTTCAGCGGCACTTTAATTACCCCTTCCTTTTTGCCAAAAATCCAGCTCTAAACATCCATTAATAAAAAATAGCCGAATCATTAACCTTCTATATAGTTTTTAACTATATTTTAAATAGGCGTGAATCATCAAACTCATCAATTGCATTGCTGCTAATTAAACTTAACTAACAATAGTCATGGTGAGACTCTATTTATTATTAGCTTGGGTTATATTATGTTTAAAGTTCATTTTAGTGTTGTATTAGCGACGTTATTTACTTTGCCCGTATACTCACAAGAAACACAATCAACATTACAAACAGTGCTAAGTAATGCGCCGACAATTATAAACTTATCAGCAAATCACCCTAACACGCTGGCCACTCCTGCTATTAAGGATCTCGATGCTAGCCCAGAATCAGATCTCATTCGTTATGGTCGTTTGCTGATTATTGATACTTATAAACAACTTCCAAACAACGTTAACAATAAACTTAATTGTAGTTCCTGCCATCTTAACGAGGGACGCGTAGCTAAAGCCGCACCCTACGTAGGGATGAATGTGGTGTATCCTAAATTTCGCTCTCGCAATGCAAAAATAAATACCATAGAAGATAGAATTAATGGCTGTTTTCAGCGCTCAATGAATGGCCAGCCTCTGGCTACTGACTCGGTTCAAATGCAGGCTATCGTCGGCTATATGAACTTTTTATCACTAAATATAAAAAGCAAAGATGACCTGCAAGGAACAACAGGTTTTGTCACTATTAATAAAGAGCTTATTCCAAACGCCGATAACGGCAAAACCCTATACGCTCAGCACTGTGCAAGCTGCCACCAACTAGACGGCCAAGGCTTATACCCCAATAATACTTACATGTTCCCTGCTGTTGCAGGCAACCAGTCGTTTAATGATGGTGCGGGCATGGCACGTACTTACACCGCAGCTGCGTTTATTAAAGGGAATATGCCATTGGGACAAGAAGGTATGTTAACCGATCAACAAGCTGTAGACATTGCTTATTATTTTTCTCATTTAGAGCGCCCTGTTTTTGCCAATAAAGCGAATGACTGGCCACAAGGCGGCGCGCCAAAAGATGTGCGTCGCTAACAACGTACTGTAGCGTAATAATTTGCCACTCACTTATTTATCTTCTTGGAGCGATATAAAGTTAACAGCCACATTTTAAGTAAAAATACGCTGAAACAGTCATAACGATAATTATTCTGCTAAAAATGCAGTATAATTTTTAAGGATCACTAACTTAGGTATTACATGCGGTACACTTTCAATTTAATATGTTGTTTGCTACTACAAACCATTGGTTTTAGTGCATCTGCTGTAACACTAAACGAAAATGACAGCTTACAATTAAAATCAGCTATTTGGCATCAAGTAGATTTAGCTAAACCAACCCAAGGTGAGCAACTCGTTAATGCCTATAACAATGTTAATATTCCCATCACTTCGCTGTACAGTGCGAATGGCAGTGCAATAGCAAAAATTAGTTTAACCACAACGAGCGCTGGACGCTGGTATATAATACCCCAAGTTAATTACTTAGATAGTGGCGTTGCTTTTTATCAAGATGCTAGTGGGATCAGAAAAGTCGCTGACTTTTCACAAGATAGTGCCAGCCCATCAGCCATTGTAATGCACAGCCGAGCTTTTGAATTACAACTAGAAGCTAATTCACACGGTGTTTTATGGCTTTATGTTAATGCTAAGCACTTTGCTAAACCTGTTAGTATTAACGTTATTCCTCAATCTAGGTTTGTTAAACTTCAGTTTTATATCAATTCATTAAGCTTAGTGTCTATAACGATAATGCTGACTTTGGCTTGCATGGCCTTGATCATGTTTTTTAAAACACGACATCGCGTGGCATTATTTTGTGCAGGTTACATAGGGTTACATGGCATTGGTTGGGCATTCGCAGCGGGGATAGCTGCGCTACTTTTTAATTATCATGCGATTAACACCCATTACTTTGGCATGTATATTTTTGCCTTCGCTATTGCCTCTGCCAGCTCATTTGCCTATTACTTATTTAACTTTGACCAACATACCCGTACTGGTATTAGCCGATTTTTAAAGTACTTTTCCATAACGGCACTTGCCTGTGGTTTTTTAAACCTATTTTTACCCTTTCATTGGGTGTTCTATTTAGCTCACTTCCTCGCTGCAATTTGGGTGTATTTAAGCTTAAAGCTTGGCTTTACAATGCTGGGGATGAAGGACTTTAGAGCAAAATACTTTTTAACTGGCAACCTTGTTTATAGCTTGTCCTTGGTTATTTTTATTTTATCGCACCTAAATTTAATAGAAATAAGTTCACCTGAATTATGGGTGCTTATTGCTCTGGCCATTGATTGTATCTGTATTTTACTTTCTTTATCTGAATGGCTAAAAATAAAGCAAAATAATTTTATAAAAGCGCTAGAGCTATCACGCATAGACCCACTCACCAAAGTAGGAAACCGGCTGCAATTACAAGAAATACTTGATAACTTAGATAATTTTTATCTCATAGTGTTTATAGATTGCGACAATATTAAAAGCGTTAACGATCACCTAGGTCATGCTCACGGTGACAAGCTACTCATTGAGGTTACACGGTTAATACAAAATGCGTTAGCCGATATAGGCGAGGTATGCAGAACCGGCGGTGATGAGTTTATTTGTGTGTGTAACGTTCAGTCAGCACAACAGCTCGCCCAACTCACCCTGAGCATCAACGAGTCGTTAAACTATATTCATCAACAAGTTCAAAAACACTGGCCGTTATCAGGCGTGAGCTATGGCTTAGCAAGTAGTGAGGAATGTAATGACTACAAAGCCTGCTTAACTTTAGCCGACCAACGAATGTATTCATTAAAACATCAGCGTAAAAACAAACGCCAAGTACAAAGCCAACACGCTTAACTTTATTACAGGCACAAAAAAGGACGTCCTGAGACGTCCTAATATAGAATAATGGTGGAGAGAGAGGGATTCGAACCCTCGTTAGGGATTAACCTAAACACACTTTCCAGGCGTGCGCCTTCAGCCACTCAGCCATCTCTCCACAATGTTGCTTTGCAACAGCGCGCTATAGTATGAAATACACTTGCTTGGTGCAAGGCCTTTTTAACATCATGCTTTTAACTGCTCAATAATCAAACTAACTACTCATAAGCAAATAAAAAGGCGATACCTGAGTATCGCCTTTATCTAATGCATTATATTGCTATTTATTATTTTGCCATATTGGCTGTAAAGTCTAGCATGCGATTTAATGATTTAAGTGCGCCTTCACGCAAATCCATATCAACAAACACTTCTTTACCGCTGGCATCAATCAGTGCTTCCTCAATCGCTTGTAAGCCGTTCATTGCCATCCAAGGGCAGTGAGCGCAAGTTTTACATGTAGCGCCGCTACCAGCCGTTGGCGCTTCAAAAAACTCTTTATCTGGGCATAGTTGCTGCATTTTATAAAAGATACCGCGATCGGTCGCCACAATAAACTTTTTATTCGGCATAGTTTGCGCTGCTTTAATAAGCTGGCTAGTAGAGCCAACAGCATCAGCAAGTTCAACAATTTCAGCCGGTGATTCGGGATGCACCAATACGCCTGCATCTGGATGCAATACTTTAAAGTCTTTTAGCGCTTTGGTTTTAAATTCATCATGTACGATACATGCGCCATTCCACATGATCATATCGGCGCCAGTATTCTTTTGAATATAACTGCCTAAATGTTTATCTGGGCCCCATATAATCTTTTCGCCTTGCTCATCTAAGTGCTCTACTATTTCAAGTGCACACGATGAGGTAACTATCCAATCAGCACGCGCTTTAACCGCGGTAGAAGTGTTAGCATACACTACCACTTTACGGTCTGGGTGTTGATCACAAAACGCTGAAAACTCATCCACTGGGCAACCAATATCTAATGAACAAGTCGCTTCAAGTGTTGGCATAACCACGGTTTTGTTAGGGGTTAAAATTTTAGCAGTCTCACCCATAAAACGTACACCCGCGACGATGATCATATCGGCTTCATGGCGAGCGCCAAAACGTGCCATTTCCAGTGAGTCGGCTACACAGCCGCCCGTTTCTTCAGCAAGTGCTTGAATTTCAGGATCAGTGTAATAATGAGCAACAAGTACCGCGTTTTTCTCTTGCAGTAATTGTTTTATACGCGCTTTATATTCGCCTTTTTCGTCTTGTGTTAACGGTGCCGGCTTAGGAGGGAAAATATAACCTTCAGGCATAATAGTTTGAGCTAAACTCATGTTCTCGACCACTTTATTTACAGTGTAATTAATAGCGCAAATTATACGAGAAACGAACGCTAAATAATAGCAATCTAGTCAGGCAGTTTATAAATAAAAATAAGGGAGATACTAAGGAATATATTATACGGAGAAAGTGTACCAGAAGTGGTGGGTCATGATGGACTTGAACCATCGACCAATGGATTAAAAGTCCACTGCTCTACCAACTGAGCTAATGACCCGCTCTGGTTTACTTATAAAAAGTAAGTCTGCGTAAATCCGCCGATTATAACCATTCAGTAAAGAATGGTGGGTCATGATGGACTTGAACCATCGACCAATGGATTAAAAGTCCACTGCTCTACCAACTGAGCTAATGACCCGCTCTGGTTTACTTATAAAAAGTAAGGCTGCGTAAATCCGCCGATTATAACCATTCAGTAAAGAATGGTGGGTCATGATGGACTTGAACCATCGACCAATGGATTAAAAGTCCACTGCTCTACCAACTGAGCTAATGACCCGCTCTGGTTTACTTATAAAAAGTAAGGCTGCGTAAATCCGCCGATTATAACCATTCAGTAAAGAATGGTGGGTCATGATGGACTTGAACCATCGACCAATGGATTAAAAGTCCACTGCTCTACCAACTGAGCTAATGACCCGCTCTGGTTTACTTATAAAAAGTAAGGCTGCGTAAATCCGCCGATTATAGCCATTCAATAAAGAATGGTGGGTCATGATGGACTTGAACCATCGACCAATGGATTAAAAGTCCACTGCTCTACCAACTGAGCTAATGACCCGCTCTGGTTTACTTGTAAAAAGTAAGTACGCGTAAATCCGCCGATTAGACCATTCTAGTTTAAAAAAGAATGGTGGGTCATGATGGACTTGAACCATCGACCAATGGATTAAAAGTCCACTGCTCTACCAACTGAGCTAATGACCCGCTCTGTGTGTTTGTTAACACATTGCGTAAATCCGCCGATTAAAGACCAAACTTTATTAACAATAAAGAATGGTGGGTCATGATGGACTTGAACCATCGACCAATGGATTAAAAGTCCACTGCTCTACCAACTGAGCTAATGACCCGCTCTTTTTGTCGCATTTCGAGTGGGGTTACCATTCGTTTGCTGCGGGCGCTTATAATACTTATTTATAAAATGAGTGCAACCGAAATTGTCTCTTTTTTTAAGTTTTTATGTCTAGTTGAGCAAATTTAGACCGCTTATGACAAAAAGCAGTCTAATCAAGCATCAACATTTATTTTGATAAGCGATCTGTGGCTAATTTAGCAGCAGTTGTACTTGGGTACTGATTGATAAGCTCATTCAGTATTTTTTGCGCTTCAGCCTTTAACCCTTGCTCTTGTAAAAGTGTACCAAGCTTTAACATTGCATCTGGGCGCTTATTTGAGTTTGGAAATTCGTTAACAACTACTTTGAAATGCTCGGCTGCTTTTACACCGTCATTTTTAATCGTTAATAATTGCCCAAGCCAATAATGTGCGTTCGAGGTGTACACTGAATTTGGATACGTTGTTAAGAACGCTTGAAATTCTGGAATAGCTTGATCATAGCGCTTATCTTTCATTATAAGCGCAACAGCACGCTCGTACGCTTCGTTTTCAGATAAATCACTGCTGTAGCTCTGATCACTACCTGGTTGCGTGTAGTCTGTTGTAGGCGCTTGAGTGGCCGGTTTAGCATATGCTTGGCTAACACGGTTTTCTATTTCTTGATAAAGCTCGCGTTGGCGCTGCAATACTTTTTCTAGTTTATAGCTTTGCTCTTCGGTAACACCGCGAATTTGACTCACTTCATCTTGCAGTAAGTTAAGCTGTTGCTGTAACTCTACTTGTAAGAAGTTACGCTGTTGCATCATCTTTTCAAGCGTCGCTAAACGCTTTTCAATGCTCGACTGTGAACTTGCAGCTTCTGAAACAGGAGCGGGAGCAGCCATTAACTGGGTGCTCCCGCTCAATATCATGGCTGCCAAAATAATTTTCGGCTTCATAATACCTCTTATCTTAGTAAACTAGTACCGCACGGCGGTTTTTAGCGAAAGCTTCTTCAGTGCGAGATTTAACCATTGGCTTCTCTTCGCCGTAGCTAACTACTGAAATTTGGCTTTCAGAAACACCTAAACTTTGTAGGTATTTTTCAACTGCTTGTCCACGGTGCTCACCCAGTGCAATGTTGTACTCTGGCGTACCGCGCTCATCTGCGTGGCCTTCGATTAATACTTTAACTGAAGGGTTTTTAACTAAAAACTCAGCGTGTGCACGAAGTAGCTCGCCGTATTGACCTTGAATCGTTGCAGTGTCAAAACCAAAGTAAATGATTTGCTCTTGACGAAGCGCTTCGTACTTTTGACGAAGTTGCTCTTCAGCTTGTTGCTCTGGCGTCATTGTTGCTACTTCAACTGTATCAGTTGTTTGTTCAACAGTTGCTTGGTTAGACTGGTTAGCTGCATTTTCATCGATATCTGAAGATGAGCTACAAGCTGCTAGTGTCATTACTGGCACAGCAATTAGCAGGCCTTTAAGTATTTTGTTAAGTTGCATTGAGTAGATTCCTATTTTGAGTAAACCAGCAATTATTACTGTAAATATGGCGACCAAGCCGGTGCCTTTACTTGTCCATCAAGCACAGGTAAGCGTGCTTTAAAACGGCCGTCCATCGATACTAGCGCAAGTACCTGTTTATTATTATGGAGCGTGCTATATATAATCATCGAGCCATTTGGCGCTATGCTCGGCGATTCATCAAGGCGAGTTCGGGTTAAAACTTGGAACGCACCTGTAGCCAACTCTTTCTTAGCAAGATGATACTGTCCGTTAGTACGGTTTACCATCACTAATTCTTTTCCGTCTGGCGAAATAGAACCCGCTAGGTTCATGTCACCGTCAAAGGTTAATCTTTGAGATCTGCCAGTTTTTAAATTTAACTTATAAATCTGAGCATTACCACCCCTTTCCGACGTAAATACTATATCTTGACCATTTGGGTACCACGAAGGTTCGGTATCTATACTACGATGACGTGTTAATCGTGTCTCTTTACGTGTTAGTAAGTCTAATAAGTAAACCTCAGTTGCACCAGTTTTATCTTTTGACAGCACTAACAGTAGCTTTTTACCGTCTGGCGAGAACTGCGGCGCACCGTTAATTCCTTTATAGCTGGTGATCAATTCACGTTTACCGGTATAAATGTCTTGAATAAAAATTTGGCTCTGGCGATTTTCGAACGTTACATACGCTAATTTAGTCCCATCGGGCGACCATACTGGCGACATTAACGGCTCTTTTGAGCGCAATAATACTTGTTCATTAAAGCCATCGTAGTCAGCAACCACTAACTGATACGGCTTTTCATCAGTATCACGAACAATAACATAGGCTATTTTTGTTAAAAACGCGCCTTTTTCACCGGTAAGTTTTTCATAAATTACATCACTGATGCGGTGCGAGTAACGACGAAAGCCAGTTTCACCAATCACGCTTTGACGCGCTTCTAAAATATGATCTTGGCTTTGAATCAGCTTACCGCTGCTCATCATTTGTGTTTCACCGCCAGTGATTTGGCCGCGAATAACATCAACCAGCTCATATCGCACTAAATAGCGTCCGTTGGTTTGCTGTTCTACTTCACCAACCAATACAGCCTCTACACCTTGATTTACCCAAGCACTGTAATCAATATCCGCATCTTTGTGAGGTTGTTGCGGCATTTGCGACACACTCACAGGCTTAAACTTGCCGCTGCGCATTAAATCGGCAGCAATTACATCACTTAGCTGCTCTGGAATAGGACCAATACCTTGGTATTTAAATGGCACAATCGCAATCGGTCTTGCGCCGTCTATACCTTCAGTAATAACAATTTCAAGTGCTGCATGTGCCACACTTTGAAATCCTAATATTAAAACTAAACAGGCTATTTTAATTTTGTTAAACATGTCATCCCTTAAAACTCTGGCGCGATGGTTATATTAATATTCTTTAGTTGCTCGAATACGTCTTTGTCTTTAGATACCGGTAATGTGTCGGCCATGCGAACGGCTCTTAATGCAGCCTCACACACTAACTTATCACCGCCTAACGATTTTACCTGCGTTACTAGCCCATTAAATCCAAGACGGATATTAATGCGGCATTGCTGGTTTTTCATTTTTTCATCAATTAGTAAGTTTTGTTGAATACGCGCCATAATTAGAGCGCGGAATTTATCAACTTCACTGACTACTTGCTGTTGACGTATTTTATTACGAGCCGCCTGCTCTTTGGCAAGTTGCTCTTGCAGCATTTGTTCTTGCAATGCTTGCTGACGTTTACGTTCTGCTTCTTCAGCGCGTTTTTTACGCTCTTCTTCAGCTTTTTTAAGTGCCGCTTCTTCCGCTTTGCGTTTATCGGCAGCTGCTTTTGCCGCGTTTTCAGCTTCTTGCTTTTGCTTTTCGGCTTGCTTAGCTTTTGCTCGCTCGCGCTGTTCTATTTCTCGGGCTTTTTTAGCTTGTGCTTGCGCTTCTGCGGTTTCTTTTTCTTTCGCTCTGCGCTGCTGTTCAAGCTTTTTAATGCGCCTTGCTTCAGCTTCACGCTGTTTACGTGCATCGGCTGCTCTGCGTTCTAAATCGCGAATGCGTTTATCTTCAGCACGCTTTTTATCATCTTCTTTCTTTTTAAGCTCAGCTATTTTTTGCTCAACTTGCTTTTGATCAACCGTAACCGCCGAAACCGCTTTCTCTGGTTCAGGAATAGCCGCATTAAGCGTCACTTCCATTACTTTAGGTTTAGGAGGATGAATGTTTGCTGACGCATACAAAAACCCACCTAACGCTAAATGCAGCAATACTGATTTAATTAATGAACTACTCATACAGTTACTTGGTCCCCTCAAAGGATTCGGTCATTAACCCGACCGACGGTACACCTGCATTTTTTAAAAAGTCCATTAACAGTAACACTTCCTGATACGACACTTTACCCGAGCCTTTTATCATCACAGGCACATCAGGGTTTTTCATTAGTTGTAGTTTAATTACTGCAGCCACATCTAATGCTTCCATTGGCTCTTCAGGATCGGTACCTACACTTACGTAATACTTACCATCGGCATCAATAGAGGCAATAATGGGTGGCGTGTCCTTGGTATCGACTAAGTCCGACTCTTCCATTTTTGGTAGGTCTACTTTTACACCATGAGTAATTAACGGCGCAGTGGCCATAAATATAATAAGCAGCACCAACATTACATCAATGTATGGTACTACATTAATTTCTGCGACTGGGCGACGCTTTTTACGCTGGTACATTCGCTTGAGCCTCTATTTGGGTAGCTGCTTGACGGTGTAAGATATTGGCAAATTCTTCCATAAAGTTAATGTAGTGAGATTCTAACTTTTCAACTTTATTAGCAAATCGGTTGTAAGCAATAACAGCTGGAATTGCCGCAAATAAACCCATTGCTGTAGCAATTAGTGCCTCTGCGATACCGGGTGCAACCATTTGTAAGGTTGCTTGCTTTACTTCACCTAGAGCAATAAAGGCATTCATAATACCCCACACCGTACCAAATAAGCCGATGTATGGGCTAATTGAACCCACTGTTGCTAAAAACGATAAGCTTGATTCTAGTTTTTCTATTTCACGAGAAAGCGCAACCCGCATCGAACGGTGTGTGCCTTCCATTACAATGCCCGCACTTTGAAAGGTATTTTTTTTATGACGTGCAAATTCTTTAAAGCCTGAAGTGAATAACGCTTCAATGCCAGCTGATTGGCCACCGCGTGATGAAATTTCGTTATATAGTTTACTCAGGTCAACACCAGACCAAAAACGTTGCTCAAATTTTTTGGCATTTGCTAAGGCGTCAGAGATGGCTTTTTTACGTTGAAAAATAATAGCCCACGACATAACCGACATAGCAACCAACGCTAGCATTACTAATTGCACAAGCAAACTGGCTTCTAGAATTAGATCTAAAAAATTAAGCCCTGATCCCACGTTAAACTCCTAAATAATTAAAAACATCAAATTGATTTATTTGAGTAAGGTAACTTAGCAATACATTCGCCACCATTAAAGTTTAGCTAGTGTATCTAGTGTATTTCCTGCTGACAACGATATTGCTGTGAATAGACAACAAAAAACGTTAAAAAAACAGCTTTACTCAATATTTACTATTTAACTCTTGTTCTACTGTATAAATAAATAACAACAAGGCTGTATATTAGCGCGCTTAGATTCACTAAAGAGTTACAAAAACACGCTGTTTATTCAAAATTAATGCATAAGCACTCATAATTACCACATCCTTACCTTAACGTAATAGTAAAACTAATACCGAACGTTAATATGTTAATATACATAAACAAAGCATTTCATTAACTTATAGAATTAATGATTAATTAACATGCAACAATAAGCTAAAACAAAAAACCGCTGCTATTAGTTTTTTTTATCTGAAAATATAAATTTTCTAGTTTGAACAAATTGTGTCGCTTCGGTATTATTCTCCCATACCGAGCTAGCGCATTAAATGAAAGCTATTTCATTGAATCCAGTTCCTCGTAATATGATTTATTTCGTATTACTTTTTTACTTCTTGGGGTATGACCTCAACAAGTAAAACGTAGTTCCCTAGATTACTTCCTTAAACTTGTTGTTTGCCCGCATTTTTTGCGGGCTTTTTTTTGCCTGCAATTTAGCAAACCATCTAAATTCGGCCTAAACACTGTCACAGCAGGCGAACAATAGCCTGATATGTCTTAACGCTCAGTGAATTATTGGCAAAGTAAAATACGTCTCAATTTATCTTTGCCCATACTAAAAAGCCACTGTCGTTAAAATGACAGTGGCTTTAGAAAGAATCTAATTAATCTTTAATCTTTTTTAGGTAACAAACCAAAATGATGGTACGCATTATCCGACACAATTCGTCCGCGTGGCGTGCGCTGAATAAACCCTTGTTGAATTAAAAACGGCTCAATCACATCTTCTATGGTTTCTTTTTCTTCGCCTATGGCCGCGGCTAGGTTATCAAGACCAACGGGGCCACCCATAAATTTTTCAATAATGGCGAGTAAATATTTGCGGTCCATGTAATCAAAACCACTTTTATCAACATCAATCATATCGAGGGCTTGTTGAGCAACCTCAGCATTAACCGTACCATCTGATTTAACTTGGGTGTAATCGCGCACACGGCGCAATAAACGGTTTGCAATACGCGGCGTGCCACGAGAGCGCTTGGCTATTTCGGCGGCGCCATCGTCACACATTACTAAATCAAGGTAATGCGCTGAGCGCCCCACAATATGCGATAAGTCTTCCACAGAATAAAACTCTAAACGCTGTACAATACCAAAGCGGTCACGCAGTGGTGAGGTTAATGACCCCGCACGGGTAGTTGCGCCAATTAAAGTAAATGCAGGTAAATCAAGCTTAATAGAGCGTGCTGCTGGCCCTTCACCTATCATTATATCGAGCTGGTAATCTTCCATTGCAGGGTAGAGTATTTCTTCTACTTGCGGGCTTAAGCGATGTATTTCATCAATAAATAGTACATCACCCTCTTCAAGGTTAGTAAGCAATGCCGCCAAATCGCCGGCTTTTTCAAGCACAGGGCCCGAGGTGGTTTTAATATTTACATTTAGCTCATTGGCTACAATATTAGCAAGCGTGGTTTTACCTAAGCCTGGCGGACCGAATATTAATAAATGATCCAACGCTTCGCTGCGGCTTCGCGCAGCTTCAATAAATATTTCCATTTGTTGCTTAACATGCGGCTGACCACGGTAGTCGGCCAGTAACTTAGGCCTAATAGCACGGTCTATGGTGTCTTCATTGGTTTTTTCAGCAGCATCTATTAAGCGATCAGCTTCGATCATAATTTACTCACAGCATTGATTTCAAAGATTCTTTAATTAGAACCTCAGTCGACATATCGGGTTTGCTTACTGATTTTACTGCTTTTTGCGCTTGTGGCAATTTATAACCGAGTGCCACTAACGCCGAAACCGCATCATCGGCCGCATTATTGGCTATAGTTGCATCGCTCGCTGGCTCTATTACGGCGCTATCGCTAAACGGGGTAAATAAATCGTTGCCCCAATTTTTTAATCGGTCTTTCATTTCGAGCACTAAACGCTCTGCGGTTTTTTTACCCACACCTGGCAATTTAACCAAAGCGGTAGCATCTTCATTATTTACGCAACTTACAAACTGCTGCGCCGACATACCCGACAAAATAGCTAGACCCAATTTGGGCCCTACGCCATTAGCTTTTAACAGCTCTCTAAATAAGGCACGTTCGGTTTTATTATTAAAACCAAACAATAACTGTGCGTCTTCGCGTACTACAAAGTGAGTGTACACAATGGCGTTGTCGCCCACTTTGGGTAAATCGTAAAAACAAGTCATTGGCATTTGTACTTCATAGCCAACGCCACTCACTTCTAATAATATTTCTGGGGGCTGTTTTTCAACTAACACGCCGTTTAAGCGACCTATCATTGTTATTTCCTTAGACGTCCTCTAACGGTTTTGCTTGCGCTACCCGCTAGTTTTATTAAGTTTTGTTCAGAGTGAGCATGGCAAATCGCAATCGCGAGTGCATCTGCTGCATCGGCTTGCGGCGTACCTGGCAGTTTAAGTATATTTTTAACCATATGTTGCACTTGCGATTTATCGGCACCACCGTTACCCACCACAGCTTGCTTTATTTGCCGTGCAGAGTATTCAAACACCGGTAAGTCGGCCATAGAGGCCCCCACAATGGCAGCACCACGGGCTTGCCCAAGCTTTAAAGCAGAATCGGGGTTATGAGCCATAAATACTTTTTCTATGGCAAAGGTTTCAGGCGAAAACTGCTCTATAAGCTGCGTAATACCTTGGTAGATCATTTTAAGTCGGGTGGGAAAGTCGTGATCGGCTAATTTAATACAGCCACTGCCTAAGTAAGTAAACTTAGCACCTTGGTGCGCAACCACACCGTAACCCGTTAAACGCGAGCCCGGATCGATCCCTAAAATAATGGCCAAACAGCACTCTCATTATTGTTATTCATTAATAATGCTAATAATGCCAGAGCACTGTATAAATTACCAGTACCAAGCCAAAACAAAAATGCCTACTTAAAAAGTAGGCATTTAAACGCTATTTGGCCGCAAAGTTTACGCTAAAGCGCGCACTAAGCCTTGAGTATTTTGTTTGAGCGTACGAGCAATCATAAAATAGCCTAACCCTGCTACAAACACGCCACCAGCAACGGGGCCAATAATCCAAATATTAGGATGCAGCTTACCTGCCAAATCAAACATTTGCTGCTGTACTATTAACAGTGCTATATCACTGAAAAATGCAGCGACTAGTCCGGCTAAACCGCCCAGTAATAAAAACTCATACAAGGTGGCATTTTTTATTAATCGGCTTTTAGCGCCTAATGTACGCAGTATTACAATTTCTTGCATGCGCTCACCTAAGCTTGCTTGCACCTGCGATATTAATACCAACGCACCACACAACACCACAATAGCCAATACAAAACCAATGGCTAACGACACTTGTTCAATAGTAGATTGTATTTGCTTAACAAAATTATCTACATCAATTGCTGTAATCGTGGGATATGTACGTAATAACTGGCTAAAGTCGCGCTTTTGCTCAGGCTCAATGCGTACCGATGAAATATAGGTCGCCGGAAAGTCGCTTAGTACATCAGGGCTTAAAATAATAAAAAAGTTAGGCTTGAGGGTAGCCCAATTTACTTTTCGCACACTGGTTATTTTAGCGTCGAACGACTGCGCACCAATTAAAAACGTGAGGGTATCGCCCATTTTCACATCTAGGCGCTGCATCATCGACTCTTCAAGTGAGGCCTCAGCTACGGCGTCATCGCCAAACCACTGGCCATCGATAATGTCATTTTGTGAAGGAACGTCATCAAGCCAGGTTAAGTTAAGTTCGCGACCAATGCCTGAGCGGGCTTCTTCGTCTTTTTTCTCGTTGTCTTGCAGTGACACTTCACGCGCAACCGCTTCACCGTTGACGGCATTTACGCGACCACGAATAGTCGGGTAAAACTCCGACACCTGAATGCCCTTTTGTGCTAAATATTCATTAACTGGATCCAGTTCATTTTGCGTGATGTTAACTAAAAAAGCGTTAGGCGCATCACTTGGCAATTGTGACTGCCAATCAGAAATAATATCGTTTTTAAGCACAATTAAAAATAATAGTAATTTAATCGCTAACGAAAAACTAATTAACTGCACTGCATTAACATTGGCGCGCTTTTGAATAGACGCAATAGCCAACGACCAGCTGTTACCCGGCTTTAAGCCAAGCTTGCGGCCACCACCAAATATTAACTTAGAAATTAAAAATAACACCAAAATAAGCGCAAGCGTTGAGACAAACAAAATAAGGGTAATTTTAATGTTATTACTAAATAACCACATTAATAAAAACACGGTGAGTGCACTTAGCCCTAAATGAATTTTACTTACCGCAAGACGATCACCTAAGTTACGACGAAGTACTCTAAGCGGTGGAATATCAAATAAATCTAAAAGTGGCTTAATAGAGAACATAACCGCACAAATAACCCCGGTGCTAATTGCCACCAGCCAAGGTTTAAAACCAGCCATAGGCAGTTCGGTACCCATACTTTTAGCTAAATAACCGGTAGCCAGCTCTTGCAAACCATAACCAATAGCTAGGCCAACAACCACCGCCATGGTACATACCATTAATAAGTGCATAAGGTAAATTTTACGGATCATATCGCGGCTGCCGCCTAAGGTTTTCATCATTGCGACTGGGTCGTATTGACGCTCACAATAGCGCTTAGCCGATACTGCAATAGCAACCGCGGCTAAAATAATCCCTAGCAAACCGGCTAATAACAAAAAGCTTTCAGCTCTATTTAAGCTATTTGAAATAGGCGATTGGCGATCTTTTACACCATACCAATTTTGGTTTTCTTTAAGTTGCGGTTTTAACCAATCGTAAAAACTGTTGATATCGCTTTCATCACCTGCATACAACTGGCGGTAAAATACACGGCTACCGGGCTGTATTACTTCAGTTTTTGGTACATCGGCAATGTTTATTAATACTCTGCGGCTACTAGAGAACACATTAAACGGCGCATCAGGTTCTTCTACAATCACCTTTTCTACATTGAATAACGCAGCACCCAGCTCAACTTGGTCGCCTACGTTTATGTTTAAACTGTAAAAAACCGATTCACTTAGCCACACGTTACCTGGGGTTGGTGCACTCGGGGCAACTTCTGTTTCAGCGTTTAAGCCCGACTTAACTTTTAACTGACCTTTAAGCGGGTAACTATTTGATGCAGCCTTTACTGAGCTAAATTGCATTTCATCGTTTGCAAACAACATAGTGTCAAAATACACCATTTGAGCTGTTTCAAGATTTTGCTGCTCAGCTTGAGTAATAAAAGCGGTATCTATGGCGTGGTTACTGGCCAATACTCTATCTGCTGCTATAAATGCACTGCTTTTTTGGGCAATACTTTCTGCTATTCGCTCGGTCACCATAGATAAAGTAAGCACGGTTAATACCGCTAAAGCAATGGCAGCACTTATTACGGTTAGTTCACCACGGCGAAACTCACGAGAAAATAGTTTAAGCGCTAATTTAGCCCACATTTGCCATTTCCTCAGTTGAGTTATGTACCAGCTCACCGGCTTCAATCTGAATAATACGTTCACACTTTTGCGCCAGTGCTTCATCGTGGGTAACTAAAATAAGCGTAGTACCATTTTGCTTATTTAAATCAAATAATAACGACTCAATCATATGGCCATTTTTGCTATCTAAGTTAGCTGATGGCTCATCGGCAAATAATATTTTTGGTGAACCCACAAATGCACGGGCAATGGCAACACGCTGTTGCTCACCACCAGATAACTGCGACGGGTAATGATCAATACGATGGCTCAAGCCAACCTTTTCAAGTAGCGCGAGCGCTTGCTCTTTAGCGTCGTGTTCGCCAGCAAGCTCAGCAGGCAGCATCACATTTTCAAGTGCGGTTAAACTTTGCACCAACATAAAAGACTGAAATACAAAACCGACTTTAGCGGCTCTCAGTGCTGCACGCGCTTCTTCATCTAACTTGTGCAAAGGCTCACCATCTAACATTACCTCGCCACTGCTGGCGGTATCAAGCCCTGCTAGCAAGCTCAATAATGTAGATTTACCAGAGCCCGACGTGCCCACTACGGCAACAGACTCGCCATGCTTGACATTAAAGCTGATGTCGCTGAGGATGGACAACTCACCTTCAAAGGTGGAAACCACTTTAGACAAACCATTTACTTGAATTATATTTAATTGAGAAAGCGCTGACATATGACTCATTCAATCCTACGTTGTGTATTCATTTTATTTTTAGTTATTAACCCACTACACGCGGCAGCTAACAACACGATTTTAATACTTGGTGATAGTTTAAGCGCAGCCTATGGCTTAAAACAAGAACAAGGCTGGGTGCAATTGTTACAAGATAAATACGATGCCGAGCAACGCCCTATCAACTTAGTAAATGCCAGTATTAGCGGCGAAACCACCGGCGGTGCATTGCGCCGATTAGACGCGCTACTTGAGCAATATCAACCCACTCACGTACTTATTGAGCTCGGTGCTAATGACGGCCTACGCGGTTTTCCTATCACTAAAATGCAGGCTAACTTAACGGCTTTAATTGAAAAAAGCCAAGCTGCAGATGCGCAAACCGCACTTATGGAAATATATATTCCACCTAACTATGGCCCGCGTTACAGTAAAATGTTTACCGATAGTTTTGCCAGTGTTAGTGAAGCTACCGACTCGCATTTAATGCCGTTTTTTGTGCTTAAAGTAGCAGGAAAAAGCGAGCTAATGCAAAACGATAACTTACACCCTAACAAAACTGCCCAACCAATACTACGAGATGAAATGTATAACACGATCAACCAGTGGTTAAATAAAGACTAAGGCCGTGTAAAACACTCTGCGCAAGCGCTTAAAATCACACGCTTGCGCAATAAACATCCAAACAAACAAAAGCTTATTGATTTTTTTATAAATACACGTACTATTGCTATCGAAGTCGGTATGTGGCGCAGCTTGGTAGCGCACTGTCATGGGGTGGCAGGGGTCGAGAGTTCGAATCTCTCCATACCGACCAATTAATCAATAACTTACCTCAAATCCTAATAAGTTATTTTCTAAATAAACACTTCGTGTAGCCAATCTGTAGCCACTCTATTATTTTTTTAGTCAGAAATAACTTTTAATACTTCGTGCGTACTGGTTGCGAATTTCTTCTTACGGTGTCTGAAAATACCCTAAATAAATCTGGTTATCTTTTTATACTCCTTTAAGCTGTTACGTAGCCCCCACACACCTGAAAAGCCGTTTCTTTGTAGATACCTGAATAAGCTTTTACGCGTCCAGCTGTTACCCCAGCTTGTTTTTAAGTCTTTGCTATTTAAGTAATTGACTAACAATTCATAACTTGGGTTTTTAAATTTATGTGAACCACTCAGCACTTTCGCTAACGCTTCAAATATTTGTCTATCATTGTGAAGTTTATCAGTTCGCTTCATAAATCCCCCGCTATGAGTTCCTATTATACCCTTTTTAGATTATTTCAGGCAGCCAAGCCCTATTTCAAAAGGACAAACATCACTTTGCCAAGTAACTTTAAATAGCTTGAGTTTGGTTCATTCTTTTGTAACTCTAATAAAATTATAATTACTAAGGACGGTTTATGTTTTTATCAGACAATCACGAATCTAAATCTTCAAGTACAAAAACCGAATGGACTTTAAACGACAAAGGCTTAACTAATAATTTTACTGAAACAACTTATGAAATTAACTGCCTCAGCTTTTCACTAAAAAAAGATGGTTATAAAGGTGTCGCATCAATATTTTATAACAATGATTTCCTCTGCAATTTAACTACCCTATATAGCCAAGCTGGGATTTATAAAAGGTATGGCATCAAAGAAAGCATAATAATAGATAATAATATTAAAGATAAGCTGTTAGATATAAGCAATAATGAAATCACGCTATCTAGCGCACTAATCAACTTCAAATCAAAAGACTACGGTATAGCTGGTTTGAGGACTGTTGAATGTGATTCCTCGTATGAAGTCCTTTTCTACGGTAAATATGTCACGAGTGTTTCTAAAGAAACAGCTCATAAAATAGAAACTACAAAAGACATATATCTAAAGAAAAAACTTTCGGCTTCGCAAGAAAAGAGTAATGACGAGAAAAATTTAAGCGAAGTTGAAAAAAAGAAAAACGATCTTGCTGCAAGTAACTATAAAATTATTCGTACGCCTAACGAAGTTATTCTTACCACTGAAACAGCATCAAATTTAAAGGTGCTTAAAAGATTGGACGTTATAACGGCCGAGTGCGCCTATGGTATGAATATATTTAAAGACCTATTTGCGAGCATAAGTGATATTTTTGGCGGCAGAAATAAAAGTATTCAAAATACATTGAAAGACGCTCGTAAAAACGTTTTAGCTGAATTGCAAAAAGAAGCCTTTTCTTTAGGTGCTAATGCTGTAGTGGGTATAGACCTAGATTACAGTGAAATATCTGGCGGTGGTAAGTTTGGCATGTTGTTTATCGTTGCTTCCGGTACTGCGGTGATTATTGAACGTTAAGCTTATTTATTTTAGCTAGTTAAGGGCGGAATTTTTAAAAAGTACAAATTCCACCCTTAATATTAATTAATACTCATTTGCGGCGCTGCGCCATTGGTATAGGTGTAATTTGAAACAATGCCGTCATCAAACAATATATCTAATGTTTTTTGAGTACCCTCGGTTTGAACTTTCATAGTAAACACATAAGATTGAGCTTTTGACGTGCCTTGAGAATAAAAATAAAGCCACTTAACTTGATTGCCATTAATAACCGTTTTTGAGTACGGTTCTCCAAACCAACTAGCAACCTGCTCCTTTGTTGTAACTCCCTTTTCGATTTGATCAACCTTATCCGTTTTAAAGTCGCTACCTGTAGTGTAATTTGCAGTGGCACAAGCGGTAAGTAATAAAGCACATAAAATTAAAATTCCATATTTCATAGTTGTTCCCTTTTCTTTGTATGAGCTATTAAAATATACAAGCATTAGCATATATTCAACCTCTTAAAAGCTATTGCTTTAAAAGGATTAGATTACCGTTCTTTTTAAAATGCTTTTTTGATTAAACTTATTATCTCTTCATTTCCATGTAACTCTGCGTATTCCAATGGTGGTGTAGAAAAGTTCTCATAAGATATATTTTGGACTGAATTTAAAATACTTCTGACGGCTTCAATATCATTATCGGCGATAGCACTTAGTAACGCTTTTTGGCAGTTGCCTCTTTGCATTGAGGTGTTATGTTCTGTTTGATCTCTATTACAGTGCTTACAAATAATGGCTTCAGCTTTTATTAATTCAGCACAAAACGGGCATTTTTTTTGAGTACCTAAAGCAATAGCTTTGCTTTCGAGAGTTTGATTGTCTTTTTTAATAACAAGCGCCAATACAATACCTAGAGGCGCTAGCAGAAAACCAATTACAAACCATAGAAACCCACTTCTTCCTTTATTGCTTCCAATAATCCCTGTTATTAATCCGCACAAAAACATAAACACTAGGTATTCATAAAGCATGCTAATTCCCTTTAAATTATTATCAAAAGTAAAGCATACACTTTATCATGGGCTGTATCTATGAGGAAAATTTAGGCCACCTGTTATATCCGATCTCAGGGTTGTTTGACTGGTATTTTTTAATTAGTTCCACCTCTCGTTTATTAATTTCTTTTGTATCAGTTGATTCAAAAATAATATCCTTTGTTATAGTGATACTTTTGCGCTGCTCTGGTGAAAAGTCTGCGGCCACCAAATCAGCGTTTACGCTTCCAAAATAGGTAAACGTATTAGTAAGATCTTTTCCTATGTAAATTTTACCATTTGGGTAAGTGATTTTATAAATAACTTTTGTAACCATGACCAACTCTTGTTATTTGTTAAGTAAATAGTTAGCTTAGATTTTGATACCTAACAACTACTAACCAGCTGAATTTTAATGTCTAAAATAATTTAAGTTAGGTGTTAAGTAAAATCGCTAACTTTTCTATATTAGCCTTTTCTATACTCGGTAGCCCTTATTCCTTTTACTGACTACCCTGTATTTAACCAGCTATTTTAATTGTTTATATAAAGTTACTTAACTACTTAACACAAATAAGTAAAGCCCTTATCAATAAAGGGCTTTAGCGGGGTTAGGTAAATTTTAAGAGCTTAACTTTACTCAACTAACCTAACAGTTAATATAAAAGAAGCGGCTAGTTACTGCTTAATTTATATCGTGTTTGATTCCCCCCCGCTTTTTTAGCTTGTAAGTAACCTTCGCGGCTTAACTGCCTCAAAGCCTTGCCGACAACACCGCTTGTATAAGAGTTAAGTTTTTTATCTTCATAAATTAATTCACCTGCCGAAAACCAACCATTAATACATTGTGGCCTGTCTATTTCGTTTGCAAAATCTATCTTGCTGGCTGGTGCTATGTAATTGTCGTATATGTAACTATACGCAAAGCCCTTATCTTGATAGCTGTCATTCAACTTGGCTATTTGCTGCAAATCTTCGTCTTTTAGCATCCAACCATAACCACTTAAATAGAGATGCTTTACTTCAAGCCAAAACTGTTTGAGTTGTGACTCATCAACCTGTTTTAATGAGCCTGTACCGTCATAGTGCCAGCCTAGCAACTCGTTTAACTTATCCATGTTAGCGGCCTGTTCCATTTCAATAACAGCAAAGCGGCTTGAGCCTGTTTCATCCTTTAAAAATTCGCTACCGTTAACCGTGGCAATAAAATGTGTTTGCCGTGGTTTTTTAATATCGAGCCTTGCATAAGGTGGGCGAACCGTATCAACCTTATTAGTGATAAACGCTTTCAAACTTCCTTGTGAGTTTTTACTGGTGCGTTCAAGTTCGCCCAGCTCAACAATAAATGATCGAATACACGACAAGACACTGTCTTTATCATCGGGGTTTAATGCCGCCCCTTCTAAAAACGCATGTGGAATAATCTCTGCAAAGCGAGAAACAAATGCTGTTTTTCTAAAAGATTGATCACCTTGTAACACTGGCACAAGCTTACTGTTAAAGTTACTCTCATAAAGAGAAGCCACACAGCCCACCAGCCAGTGCTTTAATATTGTATCGGCTAATGCTTCATGTTTGGCGTTTAAACAACTAATAACCGCACTAACGCGCTCTTTACCATCCCACTGTTCACCATCTAAGTATAGTTTTATAGGGTGGTATTTAGTTTGCTCACATAATGCGACTAAATGTGTGTTTATTGCTTTTTCAGGTAAACCATAAATATTCGCAGCTGATATAAGTTTACTGTTAATGCTGTCGTACGAGTCGGCTATTAAAGTGCCAAAAATATCGCACACCTCGTTATTAAACGTCATCATGTTAAGCCTAAAATCTAGGCTACAAAAATTAGCTAAATCAGCGAGGTTTTGATTAGTGTTCAATACTCTTACATTGCCTTTACTGTCCTCTTTTAAATCGGTAAAGCATGGCCTATCTAATACCGTATTTTGAGGTAACTCTATTTCGTAGCTTTTGTGCGGGGCTGGAATATTTATACTCATAATTTAGCCCCCATAAATAACGTTTGGGTGCGTTGGTTTTGCTTATAAATTTTGTACTCTTTTAAGTTGTGTTTGTGCAACTCAGAAAAGTAAGTTTCAGCCACCAGCTTTAACGCTCGTTTATAATCTCCTTGATAGGAACGTATCACCATAAAATCAAACTTATCTATACATAAGCCATTAGCGCAGGGGTCATTTTCATGGTGCGAATAATAACGCTCTTTACCATCGGTGTGACTCGTTAATATATAAGCCCCCGCTTGTTTGCTGGTGGATTCTGGCGGCAAATAAGCCTTACCTTGTGCTTTGTAACCATAACTTAAAAGCAACTCATACCATGAATAAGCACTGTTTACAGCGTCTATAATAGAAACCTGATTACCTATTAACTGAGTTTGATAGGCTGGCTTTATAGGCAGACTAACAGCCTGTTCTAGCTGTTTGCTTTGCTCTGCTTCAAATTGCTGTGCGTCCTTGTAAAGCTGAGAACTTTCAACATCAAGCGCCCCACCTTCTGCAATTTTAAATTGGTAGCAATCACCTTTTAAACGGACAGGTAAATACATAATTTGCTGTGGACGCTTAGCGCAATCATCAGCGTTAAATATATAACTCAAATAGCTTTCCATAGCTGCCCATACCTTATAAGTAATAGAAGCGGCTAGTTCTATATAAACTCTGTAACGGTTTGTTGTGGCCTGTTGCTGGTGGCTTGCTGTGGTATGAATTATGTATGACTCTATACACATGCTCTCTAGCATATCGGCAATAGTAGCTAACTCTAGGTTAGTATCGTCTAAATCAAGCCTTAGCAATGTAAAGCTATCATGTAAGAGTATTGACTCTTTTGTTTTATTGGGCGCATCGGTGGCCGCTATAACGGCCGATTTAGCTTTAGCCTCTTTAGGTGTTAATGCGCCTAAGTTTTGAGGGCTTTCAATTTTGAGTGTTAACTCATGCCAATTTATATAACTAAAATCAGCGGTGACGTTGTGGCTTTTACCGTGTAAAAAATTAAGCATGTTTAAGCCCTCTATTTAAAGTTAAATCTAAAAACTTTTTATTGCGTTTGTTGTCCAGTAAATGTTTAACACTTTTGATATAATAGAGAGCGTTAAATACCTCAATTATTAGCCCTTTGCCGAGGGCTTTTTTATGCTCAATCATAAAGCCCCCGTCTTAATTAGGATAATTAGTAACTTTGTCGATATTATTAGCTGTAGAATCAGACATACAATTATCATTAATAAATCACTAAGCTTTACACTCACTTCTAATTTAAGTAAGTTGTCTATCGCAAACTTTGTTCGTTTGCAGCTTCTAAAAGGGCTCATTATTTTGACTCCTTTTTTAGCTGGTGGTTAGTTTGTGAACTTTCATCACCAGCATTTGAACTAGAAGCCGTTACAGTTGGCGCTGTAGTGGCTTTTTCTTTATACAAACTAACTTGTTCTCTGTGCATATAAGCTTTATCTACTAAGTTACTTAAAACCGCCTCTGCACGTGGGCAATATGCTTTGACGTGGTCAATATTAAAAGAAATCCCGCGCCTTTTAAGTGTATGCAAAACACTGTGTAAATTATAAATATCTATGTACCGCGCTGTACGCGTATTAATTGAATAACCGAGCAGCATAAGCCGCAAAACATAGTCAATCTGCTTCTCGTAACGCTTAGGAGTAGGTAGGCCAAGCTGCAAACAATTAACTTCATTGATACAGCATGCTTTTAATTTGATAGTGTTGCTTATAGATTGTTTGAAATCGCTCATGATCAGACCTCCTTGCTTTTTAGCCAATTTTGAAGGTCAACTTTCCTGAACACACAGCAGCGGCTGCTAATTCGTATTTTTTTAGGAAAATCAGGGTCTTGCAATTCTAAACGCCACAAAGTAGGCTTGCTAACCCCAATAAAAGCAGCAGCTTCTTTTAAGCGTAAATTTTCAGAGTGTTGCTGTGTAGTCATTGATAAAACCTCATCTTGTTAATAGAGGTTTCAATTTATCCGTGTCTATAAAAACAATGTATACGTAAAAGTGTTTTAACTAAAAATATTACTCTTTCTTAAAAATATTGGGTTACTTTCAATATCAATAAATAGCATTTCATCCGAACTTAAATTGAGTTTCCTTCTATTGTCAGATATTTTGACCTTTTCCGAGTCAATAATTTCAGCTAAAAAATATTGACTCCTTTTTAATGATGGCTCTAACCACGTTGGCTCTTTAATTAACTTATAAATGTGCGGTACAGACTTTTCGAACTGGCTCATTATTCCTAAAACCAGATGTAATACAGGCCTCACCTTAGCCCAATCTTGAGCCAAGCCTGTAAAACTGTCACCCGACTTACACTTATCTGTACCTGCATTTATTATGCTTTCATATAGGTACTGATACTCTACCTTAGAATTTGCTCCATATGTAAAGTTGTTGTCATAGCTACCATAGAATGCCCTGTACTTAATGAGAAAATCATTCCATGTTTCTTTTGGTGAAACCGTATCTTCTAAATAAGCTATATAATGGCTGTAGCACTGGGTAAGTATTAAGGCTTTTGAAAAAACGCGCCCACCTTTTTTTAAAGTAGATTCAACTCTTTGTATAGACCTATTTTTAGTATTCTTGCTTATGTAATTTTTAGAACACCCATCTATATGCAAAATTATGGTGATTGCCGCATCATAATACTTTTCTCTTTTAACTTTTTCTAAGGGATAAATTACTTTAGCTATAAGCTCAATTGCAGATTGAGTTTTTTTATTTATCGGAAGAGATTGTCTATACATAGTTTCAATACCAGTACATTGTTGATGATTATTTAGACTATTACTCAATAAACCTCTGTAGTAATAATCTTCTCCATTTTCTAAAGTGCATAAAATATCAAAGTTATTACCTCGTTCCATTTTTATCACTCCAACTCAAGTTAGTCTCTTCTAAAAAACTTGCTATATTTTGCTCATCATGTCTTAAATAATTAGCCGCTATCATCGAACCATCTTTATGACCGACCAAGCCCGCAATAGTTAAAACAGGCACACCTCGCGCCACCAGCCCAGATATAAAGTTATGCCTAAACGAATAAAAATCTAAGCTTTCGGGCACACCTCCCAGTGCTTTAACCTGTTTCCAGTGCCTAAGGTGAGCTTTGCGCTCTAAACTTTTATTTGTGCGCTCTGATTTGAATATTAGGCCTTTTTTAGCCTGTTCTTGTTGTGCTGCCCAGCCATCAAATACATGCTTTAGTTCGCCCGTAACAGGGAATTTAATTTTTCGGCTATTCTCTGCTTTTTTAGTTTTACTGGGTGTGAAAATAAGTGTGGTTTGGTCGCTAAATTGATTAAACAGTAAGTTTTCCCATTTTAAAGCGTATATATCAGATGGGCGCATACCTGTTAAACGTGCAATATGGCAAAAGGGAATAAACCAGTGCGGATAAGTTAAGTTATCTAAATTAACTAGGTGACTTTTACCATGTGCAATACTTGAACGCCTCTGACGCTTTAACTTTTCAGAGTACAGAGCTAAACCGGCGTGTATTTGCTGCTTAACCTCTTGGCTGAATATATCGCGCTGGTGGCTTAGCTTTTCGTTATGCGCTTCTAGTTCGTCTTGCTCTTTAATAGTGAGTGCTGGCAGGGTAAAGCTTTTAATTGGGTTAACCTTGAGAATTGGCTCATTAACCCCTTTTAAAGGTTGGGTAGCAAAGTTAAGCATCGCTTTAAATGCGCCAAAATCTCTTACTAAAGTTGAGCGCTTTATACCTTTACCTTTGCGCATGTTGTATCACTGTAGAATGTCAGCGCTATTTAGCTTATCCATATCGCGATTAAACAAGTGTTCAAAATTATGTTTAATTACCTTTAGTGTACCAGCGCCATATCTGTAATTATCTAATTTGTGTGGAGTATAAATAGATTCATAAAACGCCCCTACAGTTATGTAAACGTTTGCCGCTTTTAGCTGTTCGGCTTCGCGTTGTTGTTGCGCTAGTGCCTCTTTATAAGAAAGCGGATCAATCCCCTCTCTTAGTTTGGCTTTCCATGAAATAGCCTCTGCTGCGGCTTGGCTTGGCTTAACGTTCGCGTC
The DNA here is from genome assembly GCF_001974855.1 of Pseudoalteromonas sp. SK18. Lineage (GTDB taxonomy): Bacteria > Pseudomonadota > Gammaproteobacteria > Enterobacterales > Alteromonadaceae > Pseudoalteromonas. Next base: position 143,071 of record NZ_MTQB01000006.1, read on the forward strand.
AGCAATTGTGGCTGTTCTTCGCTTGCCGAGTAAATCCGTGTAACGTAATCGCCATGCGCCACCACTTGACAATTTAATGTAAAAGAAACCTGATATTTTATCGCACCCTAGCTGCTGCCTTGGGTCTGCTTCTTTTTTAAATACCGATAATTTAGCTTGAGTAATTGAAGTTAAGTCTGCCATGTTTAAACCGAGCGTGTAGCCAATGTGTAGCCAGTATAACTTAATTTTTAGAACTCTGCTGAAATCACCTGAAAACTTAAATTAATTAAAAACAATGAGTTAATTATAGATCGCCTTATACACCAAGACCAAAAACTGTCATGGGGTGGCAGGGGTCGAGAGTTCGAATCTCTCCATACCGACCATTAATCCCTCTTTAAATTCTATTTTCTCTAGTTAAAACTATTTTCCTGTCGTACTACCTAATTTAATAATAAAAAATATCGCACATTTATCGCACCAACCAATTTATTGACTGTTTTTCTGCTTTTTTGATTTCAGAGGTATTGAGATTATGTGACGCCTCACTTAAATACTTTTCAAATAATAAAGAAGCACGTATCTACTTTTACTTTTTGATGTATTGGCTTGAGTTTATTGATATGCAGCTGTGGGCAGGCATTCAATAAGTATGATGTCTGAAGTCAAGATTTGGCCTTTTCTATACATTAGTTTGTTTTCAAGCCATGCCGAGCGCCAATAAATAGTTAACACAAATAGTAGCCGTACTAAAATCAGCATTTTTGAATCCTTTGCGATAGAGTGTAGGGTTATCTAAAACAAAGCTATATCTAATAAGCACTACAACTAATATTCCCCACCCCAACCCTAAATCAATATGCCTTTTTCACCTATAACGACTCGCTAAAATATAAGAAGAAATTATTAAAATGGGTATTTAAATAACATGATCTTCCTCTAAGTTTGCTGTTCATTACTTGTTCGACTATTACTATATTATGGGAACTAAATTTACTTGCCGGATGCTTGATGGACCTTAAAAAAGTAAATAAAAAATCTAATTCGCCAAGTGCAAATGTAAATATGGATGAAGCATTTTTAACTCAGCTAGTTAATTGTTTACCCATGGGGGCAATGATAGTTAATACTGATGCTCAGATCCTTTTTGCCAATAGTCAACTATCTGAAATACTAGGCTATGAGGGTTCAGAACTCATAGGAATGAACATAGATAGTTTACTTCCAGCGCAATTTAAAGCGAACCATACCCACTTGATGAGTCAGTTTTTTGCTAACCCTAGAAAACGCTTGATGGGTGAAGGTCGTGAGTTATTTGCGAGTCAGAAAAATGGTAAGCAAATCCCAATCGAAATAGGTTTAAACCCGATACATGGACAACAAGAGTTAGTTTTAGCCACACTGGTTGATATATCGCAAAGGCTGCGCGCAAATAATATGTTTCAACGCTCTATTCAAGCTGCACCTCATGGTGTGTTAATAGTAGACCAAGCGGGCATTATTCAAGCAGTTAATCAATCGTTATGTAAATCTTTTGGTTACAGTGAAATAGAGTTACTCGATAAAAAAATGGAAATGCTATTACCGCATCGCTATCAAGGGCACCATTCAGCACTTCGCCATTCATTTCATCGTGAACCCAGTGTCAGAAGTATGGGAGTAGGCAGAGATTTAACCGCCTTACACAAAGACGGAAAAGAATTCCCAGTTGAAGTGGGCCTGAGTCCTTTTATAAACACCAATGACGAAGACATGGTATTTGTGTCGTTGTTAGATATAACAGAACGAAAACGAATGGAAACCGAGTTAAAAGAAAATAACACAAGTTTGAAGGAGTTTACCTATGTGGCTTCTCATGATTTACGCTCTCCATTGCGGGGCATTTCAAACTTAATTGAATGGATAAAAGAAGATTTAGGCACTACCACAGCTGAAGTGGAATATAACTTAACACGTATTGATGATCGTATTCATAAAATGGAGACGTTAATAGATAATTTATTGGCCTATGCAAGAGCAGGCAAAGCTACCCCAGATACTCAAGTAATCGATATGCATAAGTTAATTTCTAACGTTACCGAACTGTTAGATTTACCGGCTGGAATGAAGCTTCATAAAGACATTCAATTAGATACTATCGTCACTGCATGGACGCCACTTGAAACCGTGGTCCGCAATTTATTAAGTAACGCTATTAAACACCATGACAGTAAAGAGGGAACTATAGAGATTCGTTGTGTAGCAGAAAATACGCTTTGCCATATAACGGTTACTGATGATGGCCCCGGTATACCACCAGAGGCTTACGAGCGTATTTTTAGTTTGTTTCAAACAACCTCTGATGATAAATCGGGTTCAGGTATTGGGCTGTCTATTAGTCGGCGTTTGGCACAAGCTCATGGTGGGCGCATTTCAGTAAGCTCAAATGAACTGCAAAAAGGCTCTACATTTCATGTTTGGTGGCCGCGCTTTGCAAGGAAAGAAAATTTATGATCAAAAATCTGTCTATACTGCTTGTTGAGGATGACGATGTTGCCGCAGAAGCCGTAACAAGAAGCTTAAGAAAAGTTGATCCTAAAATTAAAATAATTTGGAAAGAAAACGGAAAACTTGCGCTCGATGCGTTACGAGAAAAAGCACAACAAAAAGAAATATCAGAGCCCTACTTAGTATTGCTAGACCTGAATATGCCAGTGATGAATGGGTTTGAATTTTTAGAACATATTCGTAAAGATAAAAAATTAAACAATACCGTTGTATTTATCCTAACAACCTCAAATGAGGATAACGATCGCACTCGCGCGTACCATAACAACGTAGCAGGTTATATGGTTAAACATGCAATTGGCCCGCAGTTTGCCAAATTAGCGACACTTATGGATGCTTATATACATGCCGTTGAGCTTGAATAAGCCATCTTAGCAAGAGATATGGATATGATAACTTCAATAGATCACTTTGAAACCTGCGACAGTATTAACCTACTCATTGTTGATGACGATGCGGTTGATAGAGAGCAAATACGCCGTATGATATCTCGCTCTAATATACAGGCGAAAATTTCAGAGGCATCCTCTATTGAAAGCTCGATGTCTTATCTTGAGCATGGGGAGTTTGATTGTGTCATAGTTGATTACCGATTAGGTATCGGCTCGGGGCTTACCTTGTTAGATAATATTAGAAAGTCTGTTAATAACCATTGTGCTGTGATTATGGTCACAGGCTTGGGAGATGAAAAAATAGCAGCAGAAGCTATGCGGCTAGGAGCAAGCGATTATTTACTTAAAAACCAATTAAAAAGCGCTCAGTTGATACACTCTATATCTAGCTCCATTCAACGCGCAAGCTTAGAAAAAAAACTTCATGACATGGCACACTACGATAGCCTAACAGGCTTAGCAAGCCGCCCTATTTTAATTGATCAACTTCAACAGGCCATTACATCTGAGCAAAAGCTCGCCGTTGCCTATTTAGATTTAGATAACTTTAAACCCATTAATGACAAATACGGTCATGAAACCGGTGATTTCGTGTTAAAAACCATTGCCCAGAGGCTACAAAGTACATTACGTAAAGAAGATACACTCGCGCGTATCGGCGGAGATGAGTTTATCTTTTTATTAAGGGGGGCTGCGCACACGATACAAGAATATGAGATTCTGTTACAAGAGGTGCTGATTGAGGTAAACGATCCTATAAAATTAGCAGAGTTTTCGTGCTCTGTTCAAATTTCAGCTAGTGTTGGCGTTGCGCTTCCTAATAATGATGGCTTAAGCTGCGATGACGTTTTACGCCGAGCCGACCAAACCATGTACCAAGCTAAAAGGTCTGGGACAAACCGAATTCTGTTTTTTGATCCGGAAGAAGAAAGTCTAAGGCATGCTAAACATGATTTATTATTGGCTGCCGAGAAAGGCATTGCCCGTAAAGAATTTATTTTACATTATCAACCAAAGGTCAATTTGATGGATCACCAGTTGATTGGCGTTGAAGCCCTAATACGCTGGAATCACCCTACTTTGGGTTTACTTTACCCAGGTCACTTTTCAGAGGTATTAGAGCACCCACACATTGGGATATTGATTGGCGAATGGGTACTTGCTGAGGCCTTAAAACAACATAAAATTTGGACAAGAAATCACCTTTGTATGAGTGTAAATATCTCGCCAGCCCATTTACTTAGTGAAGGCTTTGTTGAAAACCTCAGAGAGTTACTCATCAGCACCAATAATATAAAGCCAAAAACACTCGAGTTGGAAATTTTAGAGAGCACCACAATTGGAAATGTTGACCAAGCAGTCGACGTGCTCAATGGCTGTCGAAATTTAGGGGTGAGTATTGCTTTAGACGACTTTGGGACAGGTTACGCTTCTTTGAGTTATTTAAAAAAATTACCTTTAGATACACTAAAAATAGACCAAAGCTTTGTTAAAAAACTCCTATCAGACCAGGAAGACAAGTCTATCGTTACCTGTATCGTGGCGCTAAGTAAAGCATTTGGGTATAACCTAGTAGCAGAGGGGATAGAGTCACAAGAGCTCGAAAAAGTGCTTATAGGCATGGGTTGCTATCATGGACAAGGCTATTATATTGCCAAACCAATGTCTGCAGATAACATGAACTTATGGATAAAAAATATGACATCAGCTAAGCACTAACACTAAACAATATCTCTCTATGTTCGCATTTATTATCCCAGTAAAATAGCAACTCACTTCAGCTTGCGCTCATTATTACGCTCTTTATTTTGATCGTTTTAAAAAACCTCTTTGCTAATTTAACCATAAAATTTGCTGGTTCTAATTAAATACCGCTATTGAGGTTGCCAGTGGTACACATAAATAGGTGTTTGGTAAAAATCTTTAAGTTTGATCACTTTAGTTGGTTTATATGAAGGCAAAGCAAAAGTGTTACTCACAATAGTGATGTTTTTAAACAATTCATGTTTTAACTTATCTTCAAGCGCTAACATACCACCTGGAAACAAGTAACATACCAAAGTAGACGCAGCACTGAGATCGGCACTTTTAAAGTCTTTTCGATAGAGAGTAAGGTTATCTAAACCCAAACTATATTTAAAAAGAACTGAAATCATCCAAGGAAACCAAGATAACTCATAGCCAATAATCTGGTTCTTAGGGTGTTTTTTGGCAACCGCTATAACGAGCGTTCCCCAACCTGAACCTACATCAATTAATGCGCCCTTTTCATCCATGTTTATTTCAGCAAGCATAGCTTGGCGCGCTTTACTTGAACTCATCATCGGTGAAATTCCCGTTTTTAGCGTACCCCAAACAATAGAGAAGGCTATTAGAAGAACTAAAAAGAAAAGTGCGATAGCAATATAGTCCATACTAACTAACCTCTGTTAACTGTTGAATAGTCATAATTTCACTTTGGTGATTATTCGCTTTTACATAGTAAAACCATTACATAGCGTGGCATTTGAGTAAATTTATTTTAAATTTAACAACTGGTTAAAAACATTCAAACTCACAAAAAAAGCGCCATTTGGCGCTTATTAGATTAGGGTCTGTTGACCTTTTCGGATTAAAATCTGTTCAAACTAGGGGCGGTTTAATCGCGGCGCGAGGTTTGTAACCTAGTGGGCTAAGTCAAAAACGAGCAACAAAGAGTAAATCGCCCCTAGGCAGAACCCGAAGGGCAGCGCCTGTTTGGCATTGATGCTGCGTTATCGCCTATTTATGGGGAATAACCACACCACATAGGCGCTGCCTTGCCTAAATACCAAACAGACTGCTGCAAATTTAACCTTGAAAGGTCAACAGACCCTAGAGGTATTAATGCTTACGCCCTACTCCGTTGCGTACCATCTCTTGGCCGTTTTGAAAAATCTCTTCGGTAATTTCACGGGCTAATAAAAGTTGTTGCTTGTCATCAAACACCGCGACAAAACGGCTGCCGTCGGCATTATTAGTTGCCATGCCGACGCCTGCTACGCCAGTTAAACCTAAGCCGCCGTTTTCCACTTGCAGTAAAAAGCTTTCAAGTTCAGCGAGAGTGTCGATTGCGGTTAGTTTATTTTCCATTATGGTTACTCTGTATGTTGCTCGCCACGGCGAGTCTGTAAATAATATACAGTTATTTTACAGCACACAGTAAAAACTTAAACCACCTTATGGCAAAACAATAACAACGCGCTATAAAGCATCATAAACTAAAAACCCCGCAAATGCGGGGTTTATGTATTAGCTTTGCTTCATTGTGCCTTGTTGTTCAAGGCGGGTATGCCAGCTGAATGCTTCTTCTAAAATATGAGGCGTATGGCCGCCACGTACACAAGCACGCTCGTAATAATCAAGCATGGCGTTGCGGTAATCTGGGTGCACACAGTGCTTAATGACTTCAATTGCACGTTCGCGTGGTGCTAAACCACGTAAATCAGCTAAGCCTTGCTCGGTTACTAAAATATCAACATCGTGCTCGGTATGATCAACATGGCTTACCATAGGCACAACGCTTGAAATAGCGCCACCTTTAGCAATTGATTTAGTTACAAACACCGATACATGGGCATTACGTGCAAAGTCGCCTGAGCCACCAATGCCGTTCATCATTTTAGTACCACACACATGGGTTGAGTTAACGTTGCCGTAAATATCAAACTCAAGCGCGGTGTTAATTGCAATAATACCCAAGCGACGCACAATTTCTGGGTGGTTCGACATTTCTTGCGGGCGAAGTACTAATTTATCGCGGTACTTTTCAAGGTTATTAAATACTTGCGCGTTACAACGCTCTGATAAAATAATTGAACACCCTGATGCAAAATCAAGTTTACCCGCATCAATTAAGTCAAAGGTAGAATCTTGTAGTACCTCTGAATACATAGTGAGGTCTTTAAAGTCTGAGTCTAGTAAACCCATCATTACTGCATTGGCTATATTACCAATACCCGCTTGTAATGGTCCTAAGTTTGCAGGCATACGCTCTTGCGCTACTTCTTCTTTAAAGAAGTTAACTAAGTGACGTGCAATAGCGGCTGTATCTGCATCTGGGTCGGTTACAGTTGAAAAGGAGTCACTTTGATTGGTAAATACAATACCCACAATTTTAGCCGGATCGATTGGAATAGCAGTGCTACCAATACGGTCATCTACTTTAACTAGCGGTACTGGTGTACGTGTAGGACGGTAAGATGGAATGTAAATGTCGTGCAGCCCTTCAAGCTCTGGCTGGTGTAACATATTAATTTCTACAATTACTTGTTTGGCAAAAATAGCAAAGCTGGCTGAATTACCCACTGACGTTGTAGGTACTATATGACCTTCTTCTGTAATAGCAACCGCTTCAATAACCGCTACATCTGGCATAGTTAATTGATGATTACGTAACTGTTCAACGGTTTCAGATAAATGCTGGTCAATAAACATGACCTCACCGTTATTAATCGCTTTACGTAATGTGCTGTCTACCTGAAATGGCATACGACGTGCTAACGCACCTGACTCAGTAAGTAACTTATCTAAGTCGTTACCTAATGACGCGCCCGTCATTAGGTTAATTTTCATTGGGTTTTCACGTACTCGCTCTGCAAGTGCACGTGGTACAGCTTTCGCTTCACCGGCACGAGTAAAACCGCTCATGCCCACAGTCATGCCGTCTTTAATAAATAAACTAGCCTGCTGTGCAGACATTACTTTGTTGTGTAAGTCGCTACGACGAATTCGTTCTAATTGCATTTGGAACCCCTTAAACCCCATTATTATTTGGGCGCTATTCTAAGTATTTCCGCATGCTTCGTAAGCTAGACCTAAGTCTCATTTACGCATTGTTGATATAAAAACATCGTAAAACGCCTTAATTTTGTACACTTAATAACTTAACTTATTGGTGCTAATAAGGTTAAAATACTAAAAAATTTAACTCAATCATTAAATCGCCCTAGTTAAATTTAAAACAAGACTCAATATAATCAATCACTTATTATTTTCACTAGGGAAGTTGAAATTACAAAGTGTATAAAAACAAAGCCATACATTGCGAAGCTTACAAAATAATAAACTGCTCATTCATTCGGCAGTAACCTTGTAAGGAATAAAATCTATAATTTAAGTATTAAGGAAAATACATGGATTTGTCTGACGAAGAAATTAACTTTTTATCTGGCTTATTTGAACCTAGTCAAAGTAGTGCATTAATCAATGAAACAAAGTTAACAGTACAAGCATCAATACCAGATGGTATTGCGCATTTACTTGGTCAAGCTAAATTAACCTTATTAGCAGAAGTAGCCCACTACCAACTATGGTTCCCACTTCAATTTAAAACCGATGAATTAGGCCATTTCAGTACTGTATTAGAAGCCCCCGAAGTAATTGACACTAAAGGTATTCAGCGCAGCTGGCGGTTGAGCGAATTAAATATCCAAAGCCAAGGTTTTTGCATTGAATCTATATCAAGTACGGGAATATTTTTAAAACCCACATCAGTACACAGTGAACTTGATGAGTTGCAGAATATGCAATTTATTTTACCTAACGAAGCGGCGATATCATTAGACCTAGAACCAGTTAGGCAGAGTAAGTGTGGCATAGCAGCAAAAATTAAACACATTCACCATGGTAAAGAGCAGCTAAGAGCGTATTTATTTGAAGTTCATAAACGTCAATTTTCAAGCTTATACCAGCTAGAGCACAAACAACAAAAATTGGAATTATCAAACTAAAAAAGCCACACAATGTGGCTTTTTTAACTTATTTTATCGAGTGACTTTTACTTTAAGCGTTTGGCTACATCAGCTACACGTTCGCCGTATAAACGAGCCGTTTCTAAATCGCCTGATGGAATTGCAGATTCATCTGCATCAGTAGGTGATTGCACTAATACACCAACCGAACCTCCTAAGTTATTGATGTCTTGACGAGTTGATTCCAATTTATTGGCTGGTGGTAACCCCAGACTTACCCAAATTCCACCATGTTGCGAAGCCAAAGTTTGCATACTAATTAGGGTGACTTGTTTGTCGCCATTTAGGCTGCCGCTATTGGTAAAACCGCCAAATACTTTGTCTTTCCACCCCATGGTAAACCATACCTTAGAGGTAGCATCAACAAACTTTTTAAACTGCCAAGGATATGAGCCCATATAGGTAGGTGCACCAAAAATAATGGCGTCTGCATTGTTTAATGCATCCCAATCGGTGTCTTGTATATCGCCATTTTCATCAATAGCAATAAGTTGAGCGTTTGCTCCATCAGCTACAAATTCAGCCACTTTTTTGGTATGGCCATATCCCGAAAAATAAATAACCGCTACTTTACTCATGAACCTTCCTTTTGTTGTGATTTAATAAACACGCTTTAAATATAGTATGGCCGCTAAAGTTAAAATCAACTAAGCAGCGTGTTTAATTAAATTAGCTTGCGTGGCATTAAATTAAAAGGTACTCACTGCAATTTCTAAATTACTCACCGCACAGCCATATTGCGCGTTACTAATACGGTGATACGCCGACTCCGGCGTGGTAGATAGGCTAATAATAAACTCACCTTGCTGACCAACAGCCGTTTGTTCTTGGCTAAGGCACATGGCTTGCGTTAAAGAGCGTAATTTTGCATCCGTTAAAATACTGCCAAAACGCTGAACTGGTAAAGGCGGTATTTTAATTGCTGGTAATGCTTGGCTAATACTGCGCTGACTTAAGGTAAAATCGTTATTTTTAATATCAATCACACTGCCCACAGGCCAATACGAATAACTGTAGGTTTTAGTTTTAGCTGCTGTTTGCCCTGTTGATTTAACCATCACCACGCCATTTTTGCCAATTACTGTCATTAAATTGCCAGCTTCAGATTTAACCACCACTAAGGCGGTGGTTTCGTCTACACCAAAACCGAATGTCGGCTGATCTTGGTTTGCGTTTAAGTCGTCGAGCAAAGTGCCTAGTCTTAATGTACGGTTTCGCTCGCTAAAGTGTGTATCGAGTACACCGTAACTAAATGTGCCTAAACCCCCAAAGCGGTTGTAAGTTAAACCATCGCTGTTTGAGCGTTCACTTGGGGCATCAATAGCTTGTGCGCCTTCTTTCAATGCCGACAAGCTAGTGCCATTGGTGATCATCACCACATTCCCGGCGTGGGCTTGCCCACCACTTTGCACTGCGGTGCCTGCACTTGTACCTACAACAACAGGGCGAGACTGTAACGCTTTTGTCCATGGATATGGCTGATTATTTTCATCAAACAATACCTTGCGCGTTAAGCTTTGATCGCCACCATTAAACATAACACCGGTACTATTTTTGATTAGCTGCACTAAAGCGTCTGTGCCGTTTTTACACAGCAAATATTCTGCTTGAGTGCGATCAGGGTAAATATGTTCACGTTGATATAGCCCCATTTCAGAGTGCCTAAGCGTGTTTAAATCATCACATTTATTGGTAGTTATTGCTTTAGCAAGCGCAGGAGTTAATGCAAGCCATTGTGAATTTATATTGGGAAAACGAAGTAGTCCTTCGTAAAAATCAGCAGATTCATAAGGGTCTCTGCTTGAGGCGGTAATGGCTAGTATGCTCGGGTTAGTACTTTTTACTTTTAAACTGCCCGATATAAATTGCAAAATATCTGTCGCGGCGGATTCGCTATTAAGCGCGGTATTGACCTGCTCTTTTAGTCGCGTATTGTCGCCCTGCAGCTGCGCTACTTCAAGCATATCTATTACAAAATTGTATTCTTGATCCGTTAAACTATTGAGCTGTTTACTATCAATGTCGCGCCATAACCATAACAGCTCTTTTTTTGACAATGTGGGCGATGATTTAGCCTGCATTGTTGCTAAATTTTTAATAGTATTGTTTTTAGCTTGGCTATTTTTACTTGGCCATTGTTGCTTTATTTGGCTAATTTTAGCGTGAGAGAGCGCAAATACAGTATGTATTTTACCCGAAATTTGTGTGTTTTTTTCACAATTTTTAGGGCTTAAACTGGCACATGTTGTGAGAGCTCCCCCCACTAAAACAAGAGTTTGCTCTGACTGTTTAGCTAATAAATGGGTTGGAAATAAAGAAAAAAAAGCAATAACAAACGCAATTTCAGAGGGAAACTTAAAAGATAAGAACTGTGGTTTCATTATAATTGGCCTCATTTTATACTTACTTAACAGCCTAGTTAAATAGATTGAATAACTTGCTATCAGCGTTCCAGCGCGCAAAACTATCACTGCGTTGATGAATTTGTCAAAACGTTTTAATAAACTTGTTTTCACCCAATCAGCATTGACATATACCTATCAATAACTTACCTATTTGGAGCTGCCAAGCTTATTAGTTCAAATTAGTCCTATTTGGATATACCCCCTTCAGGGTGTATATGCTGCTTCATAGACTATTAATAAATAATATCACTATTGCATACTATGACTTACCTAAACACCTAACGAACTGCTGAAAATTCATTACCGATAAAACAAGCTAGAGCAGTTAAGAATACAATTGTCATAATTTTTAGCTCATCGTATATGCTTGCGCGTTATTTTGGTCAGCGTTAAGCTAACGCTTTATTTTCGTCATTATGGTCTATGTGCTCTATAGCCCGCAGAGATAATTCAACGTAAAGGTTTAATATGAATAACAGTAGTTACCCAATTGGTACGCCTGGTGAGAAGTGGAACAACAATAATAAAATCCAATGGCTTGAGGCACAAAAAATTAAGCGCAGTTATCAACAAGACGTCGTCACTTTAATTGATGAACTTAAAAGTACTCTAGAAGTACAGCAATACGGTGAGCTTAATTATGCTGCAGGTAGCTATCCTTTGTACGCGTTAAAAACCGCTAATTTTGATGCAAACAAAGCCACTGTTTTAATTACGGGCGGCGTACATGGCTACGAGACTAGTGGTGTTCATGGCGCTTTAAGGTTCGCTAAAACATTGGCAAATAAGTACGCTGAGCACTTTAATATTGTAATTACCCCCTGTATTAGCCCATGGGGCTATGAAACAATTAATCGTTGGAACCCTGATGCGGTCGACCCTAATCGCTCTTTTTATCAGGGCAGCCCAGCACAAGAATCAGCGGCAGTGATGAACTATGTGCAATCTTTAAATACTGATTTAATCGCGCATATCGATTTACATGAAACAACCGATTCAGATAACAGTGAATTTAGACCCGCACTCGCGGCTCGTGAAGGCAAAGTAAACACCAACTGGAACATTCCTGATGGCTTTTATTTAGTGGCTGATAGCAACAAACCAGAGCCTGCTTTTCAAAAAGCAATTATTGAACATGTTGAAAAAGTAACGCATATTGCACCTAGCGATGAAAATCAGCAATTAATTGGTGTACCACAAGCGCAATTTGGGGTAATTAATTACGCGGCCCGTGATTTAAGCCTATGCATGGGATTTTCTGAAGCTGCATATGTCACCACCACCGAGGTGTATCCCGACAGTGCAACCGCTAACCCTGAAGAGTGCATATTAGCGCAAGTTGCTGCAATTTCTGGTGCCTTAGACTACATTATTAATAAGTGATCGGTATACTGGATAATAAATAAAAGGAGCGGCTATTGAAATTTGAAAATAACTACGGCAGTTATAGCTTGCGCGTTGAGGGTAATATAGTTATTGGGCAGTTTAAAGGTAACTTAAATCCTGAGTTATTAAACCATTTTAAAGCCGCTCTATTAAATACCATTGAACCGTTTAAGCATTTACCCTGGGGTTATATTAGCCACTCCCCAGAAGTGATTGCTGCTACCCCCGATGCAGAAAAAAACATGGTAGATGTAAGCCAAACAATGGGGACTAATAACTGTTTGATCAGTGCGTTTGTTCTCACCTCTCCTATCGCTATAAGGCAATTACAGCGGATCATGCATGGCTCAGGTCGTGATGCTCATTTACAAGATTGCTTTTTTAATGATTTTCAAAGCGCCAAAGCATTTGTAACAAAGCAACTACCCTTAGCAGATTAAGATTATTAATTAGCTAAGGGTTTAAGGTTAATTTTTATAAAACTGGCTGTCTTTAGTAATAGTGATAGCGGGGTCTTCTTGCGAAGTGATCACAAAACTCAGCTTACTCACCTTGCGTGCTAAATCGTAGCCGTCTGCAGTCACCGTTACCGGCACACTTTTCATCAGCCCAGGCTCTACTAATATAGCATTTGGGCTTTGCAATGTAGCCGCCTCTAAACCGCTAATTGAAATTGAATAATGCAGCGGTTGCTGAGTTTTATTGATAATAGTAAGTGTGTAAGGGTTTTCAACTAAGCCTTCGTAATTTACCCGATACAATGCGTTTCTATCTCTAAGTACTGAGGCCTCTATAGGGGTGCGTTGTAACATCCAAGCAAACATAGATAAAATTAATAGCGCAGTTAACACCCCATAGCCTACAAGTTTAAGCCTAAATGGATTAGTTTTTTGCCCTGCCATTTGCTTTTCACTGGCGTATTTAATTAAGCCTTTCTCGTAGCCAAACTTATCCATGGTGTCGTCACAAGCGTCAATACATAAACCACAGTTAATACATTCATATTGCAAGCCATTGCGAATATCAATCCCTGCAGGGCATACTTCCACACATAAGTTACAGTCTACGCAATCACCTAAATTAAGCGCTTTAGGATCAGCTTTGCGTTTACGTGGGCCGCGATTTTCACCCCGCTCACTATCGTAAGTAACCACCAGCGTGTCTTTATCAAACATCACCGATTGAAAGCGCGAATAAGGACAAGCCACAGTACACATTTTTTCACGTAAAAAGCCCGCATTTCCATAAGTACAAAACGCAAATAAAAATACCCAAAAACTGGTGATCCCAGGCCACTCAAAATTTAACATTTCGAGATACAAGGTTTTAGCGGGGATAAAATACGCTAAAAATGAGGTGGCTGTGAGTGTCGAAATAACCAGCCAAGCACTGTGCTTAGTGATTTTTTTTCGCCATTTGGTAATATCCCATGGGCTTTTATCAAGCTTAATACGCTGGTTACGCGTACCCTCTACACGTTGCTCAACCCAAGAAAACATTAACATCCAAATGGTTTGTGGGCAGGTATAACCACACCATACTCTGCCAAGCCAGTTGGTAACAAAAAATAGGGCAAACGCTCCCACCATAAACAGCATGGCTAAAATCATAAAGTCTTGAGGGAGCAAGGTAAGGCCAAAAATAGTAAATTTTTGGGTGGCCACATCCAATAAAACCGCTTGCTGACCGTTATATTGAACCCACGGAATGGCAATAAAACTCAGCATTAACAACCAGCCTAAATTGCGACGTATACGTTGAAAAAAACCTTTTTGCTCGCGTATATAAATTGGCCCCTCTTCTTTATAGGGCTTTATGATCATGTCTTCTTCTTTAATATCAAACTTCATGCTACTTACTTCATAGTGACGGGTATTAAACAAGTATTTGCAACTTTCAGACCACACTGAAAGATAACTTAAAACATTGATATTAAATGATTTTAAAAATAACACACAACCATAATATCGCGATATTTAGCGACTATCGCGATATATCACGAATTAGCTCTGGCGACGCAGTCCTAACTTTTGCATTTTTGAGCGTAAGGTACTCTCTGGTAAGCCCAACTTATTTGCCGCGCCTTGTTCACCTGCAATTTTCCAATTACACAGTGCTAATACGCTGCTTATATGCTGTTTTTGTGCTTCATCAAGTGTAAGCGTTGGGTTTATGGCGTTATCATCGCCCGCTGTAAGCGACTGACTTAACTGTAATGTAGAGTGTTTAGATAAAATAGCTTCTCGTTCGAGTACATTTTGCAGCTCTCTGATGTTACCCGGCCAGTCATAGGCTTGTAATTGTCTGATCGCTTTTTTACTTAACCCTTGTAATTGTTTACCTAAGCGCTTATTTATTTGCGCAATTAAGTTTTGACACAAGTACGGAATGTCTTCTTTTCGCTCTTTAAGTGCAGGCACATTAATGGGAAACACATTTAAACGGTAATATAAGTCCATTCTAAACTGCCCTGCTTGTACCATTTCCCACAAGTTACGGTTGGTTGCAGCAATGATGCGAATATCGACTTTTAGGGTTTGACTACCGCCAACACGTTCAAACTCACGCTCTTGTAATACCCTTAATAGCTTACTTTGGGACTCTAACGGCAGCTCTGCGACTTCATCTAAAAATAAAGTGCCTTGGTCGGCAAGTTCAAAACGCCCTTTACGACGCTCGTTCGCCCCAGTAAAAGAGCCTCGTTCGTGTCCAAACAGCTCAGACTCTAATAAACTTGGAGTAAATGCCGCACAATTAACTTTTATAAACGCCTGCTCATTGCGCTTACTGAGACGGTGCAAGTTACGCGCTACCAACTCTTTGCCAGTGCCATTTTCACCAAGAATGAGTACGGTGCTATCGGTTTCACTCACTAACTGTATTTGATCTAACATGCGTTGGAATACAGCGCTGTGGCCAACCAGTCCTGAATCTTGCCAATCCTCGTTAAGCTCGGCAATAAGGTAATCGTTCTCATCTTTTAGCTGCTCGCTTAGATGCTTTACTTGAGCTAACGCTTCGTGCAACTGGGTTTGGGTTTGCTGTTGTGCTGATATATCGCGAAATACTGCCACAGCACCGATAAGCTGGTTATTTTTATAAACGGGAGTGGAGGTGTACTCAACTGCAAAGGCACTACCATCTTTGCGCCAAAATACTTCGTTTTTTACTTCGCGGCGTTTGCCATCAAACATAGTGCAATAAATTTGGCACTCATCGGCAGGGTAAGGGGTGCCATCGGCATAGCTATGATGATGATATTGGTGTATTTTTTTTCCTAATAATTCATCGGCCGTCCACCCAGTCATTCGCTCTGCGGCTGGGTTTACAAATACCGCATTACCGGACAAATCAAATCCGTATATACCCTCACCTACCGCATTGAGCAATAAGGTAGGATCGTTTAAAAAGTTTTTTATCATAATACGACCTCGCGAAATATCGCGAGCATTATGCCAATTTTATCCTGCTTTAGCACTTAATAATGGCTAAATAACGCCTTAATATTTATTTTGGCGTCTAAACGCGCTGCAATTAAATATAAGCCAGCTAATTTACGGTGAATAAACAATGCATCCACAGGAGGGGTATGCCACTGCTGCGACTGGGCACTTAATTGTAATCCGGCATCTTTGATGTTGCTAGCAAGTTCACTGTTTTTAAAATCAAACTCGCCATTATAGTGAAGTGGCTCGCAAGCCATTAAAAATAAATCAATCACGCTTTCTTTATAATCATCTTTTAAAGCGTCTTTAAAGTAACCAATTGCAGTGGCGGCATTGAGCACGCCTTCACGATCATTATTACTGCCGGCTTTAAACAAGGCTAAATAGGCATCACTGAGGGTAGCTGTAATTTCTCGGGTGGCACCAAAATCAAATAACACAATTTTTTGTGACTCTGGTTGGTAATGAAAATTAGCAAAGTTGGGGTCGGTTTGAATTAACTTAAACTCAAACATTTCTTTAAAGAACAAATCAATTAGTTGCTCTGCAACATGACTTCGCTCAGCAGCGGGTAAATCACAAATGCCTTCTATGGGTTTGGCATCAACATACTCCATTGTAAGCACCTGTGCAGTGCTGTGCTCTACATACACACTAGGCACTTTAAAGTGGGGGTTAGTCGATAATAAGGTTTTATAGCGTGCTAAATACTGTGCTTCTAGGGTGTAATCAGCCTCAGCTAATAACTGTGCTTTCGCTTCTTCAACTAAGGGTTTTATATCCAATTCTTTGGGCAATAATCGCGATAAAGTAAGTAAAGTGATCACGTTATCCACATCGCTCACCACACTTTTTGCAATACCTGGGTATTGAATTTTAACCGCTAATTGAGCACCATTTTCTTTATAAGCCAAATGGACCTGCCCAATTGATGCTGCTGCAAACGGTCTCAGCTCAATATGAGAAAAACGCGATAACCAGTCATCCCCCCATTGCTCTTTTAGCACGCTCACTAATTGCTTATGTGGCATTGGGTTGGCATCGGCACGCAACAAAGACAGTAACTGAGCAAGCTCGGGGGTTAATAAGTCGCCTGCATCCATTGAAAGCAGTTGCCCAAGCTTCATTGCCGCACCGCGAAGATGCGATAGCTGAGTGGCTAAATTTTCAATATTTTTCGGCTGGAGTAATAAGCTTTTATTATCCCAGCCTTTACCACTAAGCGCACTTTTGGCACCACCTACTAACATATTTGTGGCAACACCGGTGGCTAATGAGCCTAACTTTGCAAATCGTGAAAGTCGAGAGGTGGGAACGGATCGCTCATTAGCCATAATTAACCTAATCTATTAATAATAAGGTCAACTTATACGTTTTATTGCGCTTATTGGATCTAAATTATAACCGAGGCACTAGCTTAATAGCGCCTTCGACTACTTTTAAATCTAAGGGTAAATTACTTAACAATGCCATTTTAGGGTCGTTCATATTTAACTTATAAACAGGGTTAACCGCTAAAAAGGCATTCATAACTTCCATCGCCTCATTATCTAATAACCCTAAATTACCTTTAAAGCCACCGGCATCAATACTTGAATCGAGTAACTTAACATTACGTAAAAATACGGCTTTTTTCTCGCTATCATAAAAAGGCGTGCCTTGTATTTGTAACTTTAAACGCACAGGGTACTTTAATGCAAAGGCATTTATTTCGGCGCTCGAATCAGCACCTAATAAAACATAATCACTGTTGTCGGGGCCAATATTAACGCTTAAATCATTCACATCAAATTGGACTGGTAGCCCCATCAGGCTGACTTTTTCACTTAATTTAGGTAACTCTTTATTTAGTAATGACTCAACCTCTGAATTTGTAAATGAATAAACCGAAATACCCTGAGTGCTGTTACAGGCAGTTAAAAATAATAGTGAAATAAAAACAAAAATTTTCATGCAAAACCCTATTCATTAATCGTCTTGGCAGTAAGTAGCCATAATAAAAAACCGCTTTAATAGCGGTTTTTTTATTTTAGTTGATAAAAGTCATTGCGCTTACTTTACAGCAAAAATAACTTTTAACCTTGCTAGTGTGTCAGTTTTGACTGAACCTTCGCTGAGCGCTATTAATTGCTTTAAATAATAGTTTAAATCAGCGTGGTCACCACGGTGTTTGTCATCTAGCATTGCCACTTGCTCAACCATTCTCTGCGCTGAATCATGCGAACTGACGTTAGCCAGTATTTCCATACGCGTGAGCAACTGCTCGGTACTTAATGCCGTTTTTACCGCACCAGTAAACTGGCTTGGCACCGGCTCATTATTCTCAAGCGCAACAAATAATGCGTCTAAGTTAGCCTGCTCATTTTTAGCAACTAACCCTGTTAGCTTTTCATCTATGGCTGACAACAAAGCGGATACTTTAGGCGTTAACGATTTAAATGGCATATACCCTTTAACTTTGGTTTGCAGATCAAGTAACTGGGCTTTACCTTCAACACTATTTAAAGCCGCCTCTAGCTCATTAAGTTCAGCTGTAGCCTGCTTATCTGACTCACCTTGCTCGCGTTTTTGCTGCTCAAACTCTTCGCTGCGTTTAGTGAATGTTGCATCATTAAACTCACGGAATTTTTGCCACAGTGCATTCTCAGCTTTTAAGCCTGCAAAACCTATGGTCTGCCATTGTTGCTGTAACTGCTTTAACTGCTGACACGCCTCTGCTAGATTGTCACTTTGCGATAGCTGTTGCGCCTGCTCAACAAGCTCATTTTTAAGTGCGGCATTGCCTTTATGAAACGCATTAAGTGAAGATACAACAAGCTGTTGCTCTGCCTTGTAACGCTCGTTTAATACTCGGTATGTTTTAGGATCAACTTTACCTACGCTACGCCATGCTTTTTGTAATCGGTTATAGTGACTTTCAAATTGTTTCCAATCTAAATCAGCATCCTCTGTCGCTTGTAAGTGCAGCGAATGCATTTGCGCTATTAGTTGCTCACGCTCTACTTTAGCCGCTTCTCGCTGGCTTTCTTGTTCTGCAAAATAACTGCGACACGGTGCAAACAGAAGCTCAATTTTTTCATCAAACTCATTACCTTGCTGCTTTTCTTGCTCTGTATCAAGGCGTCCTAACTCGTTCCAACGCTTTCGCAATACTTTAACTTGATCCGCACGCTGTTGTGGATCGTTGCAAGGCTCAACAACTAACAGTGTTACTTCTTCTAAAAGTGCAGCGCGCTTAGGAGCCGCTGCATACTTTTGCCAGTCTTTAGCATCGGCTAATTGCGCTTCTAGGTCGGCTTTTAAGTTAACCAGTGGCTGTTGATACTTTTCAGTTAAGGCATTGTATAGCTCTTCGAAGCCCTTAAATACGCCAAATGCAACATTAAAACGACCTTCTTCAATCAAGCGTTTAACATCGCGCGCTTTTCGCTTAGCTTGGCTCTGGGTTTTTTCTAGCGGCTTTGTCAGTTCGCTCATTGCGGCTAAAAACTGCTTCTTATGGCTGTTAAGCTGAGTTTTGAATGACGCTTGTAAATCAGTGCTAAGTACATTTAGGTGACTACGTGCAGTTTTAAATGTGTCATTGAACGCTGTTAACTGTTGATCGTAATCGCTAAGTTGCTCTGCAGGTTTTATTTCACTAAGCGTACTATAGGCGATTTTATACTCTTTAATAGCCGTAGTTAGCTCAGGTAACTTAGCAACTTGTGAGAATAGCTGCTCAAGCTTATTAATCACTTGTTTTGATTGCTGATCAGCCATCAGTTGCGTTTTATCTAGCGTATCTTTCGCTTGCGCTACTTTGGCATTTAGCCAATCTTGCTGAATTTGCTCTGGCGTTTCTAATCCTAACTGTAATGCATTTTCAATTTCTTCACTCAACGCTTCTAACGTGGCTAATGCTAAGACTTGGCGCTGTTGTTGCGCTAAACGTTGCTGCTCTATTTCGTGCTGCGCTTTCAATGTGGCAATGTGAACATCAAGCTTATCGGTAATTGAAATATATTTAGCATCAAGGGTTTTTACATGTTCTTCGTTTAGCCATTTTAACTCTAGTGCTTGCCACTGTGCCATAAGTTCGGCGGCTTGTGGGTCAACAATAGCGTAGTCGTGTTTATCACGCAGTGCATTAAGCTTGGCTAAAATAACACGGGTAGCATTTTCAACTTGCGCTGGCATTTCAAGCGCTAAACGCTCGTTTTCAAGATGGCTTTCAAGGGCCGTTTTAGCTTCACCTTGAGCATGCTTTAACAAAGCTTTAGTTAACTGCTGTGTAATGACTAAGTCAACTAACTGCTTTTGCAGCTCTTCATTGGCTTCTTTAAAGGCTTTTTCAATCAGTTTAGGGTTTGCTAGGCGTTTTAATAACTTTACTCTTACTTGTAACTCTTTTTCTGCAAATGCCAGTTTTTCAAGGGTTTTAACCGGTGCAAAACGTTCAATGTACTCATTTTTAATCTGCGCCGATAAGCTACTTTCACTGTTTAATACAGCAGACGATATTTGCTGCTCAGCTACATCTTTTAATGCCTGATCTTGCTTGTAAGCTTTCCACCAAAGCGGTAAATCGTTTACTTTTTGCAGTGCTTTACGGCGAATTTCAGCCGATGAGTCTTCAAGCGCTAAGGTACTTAAAATTGTTACGTCGCGTGCTACATCAAGCTTTTCAATCGCATCTAAACGAACTTGTTGCTTCGGGTGTTTCCATTTTGGTGTAAAAAGGTGTTTAAAGATCATTTTCACTGAACCTAGCTATTTCGTTATCTGATTTAAATTCTTTTTGTAGTTGCGCTTTGGTTTTTTGGATCATTTCTCCATCTGCACCAATGGTAAACTGCTCGTTTGATTGTGCTACTTTTGCTTGATACAACATCACAAGTTGCACTGTTTGTTGTTTTTGTTCATCTGATAAAGGTGTGCCATCTGGCCACTTTCCTGTTGATGCACCATATTGCAGACGCTCAAATAATTCTGGAGTAATATTCTGTACTAGGTTGTCAATATTCATGTCATTTTTTCTTTTTCAGAGTCACTAAAATAATACGGTTAATAAGGTACCAAATACAGCCAATGCCTATGGCTGAGGTATACGCATACCACTGAAGTGTTTTTTCTTGAGGTTGTAGGAAGTACAAACAAAAGAAGCCACCTAAAAATAAGATCAGCGCTAAAAAGGAGTGGTTCATAAACATTTGCTGCTTTTTAATTCGCTGCTCACGTTGAAGTTGTTGAACTTGCTCGGCATTTAATTCAGCAACGTTACTTTGGCAATGTGGACACTGCGGATGTTTATCTGAAATTGATTTTGCACATTTGGGGCAACGAATAATCGCCATACATCTCTCTCCATACTACGCATAAAAAAAGCGCCTTTCGGCGCTTTTCATTGTACTTGTTTTATTGCTCTTTGTCTTTTTTGAATTTAACCCAATAGTTCATATTAGGTTATTAGGGTCTGTTTATTCAGCGTCTTTAGATTGCTTCTCAAGACGTTTTTCCCAGAAAGTGGCGTTTTTAATCCCTAATTTAACGGGATCAAACGTGATTTCTCCACCTTTCTTCTTCTGGTCTTCATAATCACTCAAACATGTTAAGGCCGGTTTAGCGACAAAGAAAATAGCTAATATACCCAATATGTTTATCCACGCCATTAAGCCAACGCCTATGTCGCCAATAGTCCAAATATAACCTGAGCTATTAACCATGCCGTAGGCTACCATAAACATAATGACAAGTTTTACGGCTACAAGCGGAATACTTCCTTTAAAGTAGCGGTTTAAGTACGCGATATTCGTCTCTGCAATGAAGTAGTAAGCCAGTATGGTGGTAAAAGCAAAGAAGAATAAAGCGATACCTACAAACGCTTCCCCAAAGCCACCAAATACACTAAACAACGCCATTTGGGTGAACGCTGCTGACCCCACTTCAGTTGCTGCATCAACGTTTTGTACAATGAATTGACCCGCAGGTAATTCGCCAACAATGTTGTATTGCTGCGTTATTAAAATCATTAATGCCGTTGCTGTACATACAAAGAGTGTATCAACATAAACAGAAAAAGCTTGAACTAAACCTTGCTGTGCAGGGTGATCAACCTCTGCTGCAGCCGCTGCATGAGGGCCTGTACCTTGACCGGCCTCATTTGAGTATATTCCACGCTTAACACCCCAGCCAATTGCGGCACCAAAGCCTGCTTGAGCTGTAAATGCATCACCAATGATGAGCGAGAAAATGCCCGGTATTTTGTCTAAGTTTATAAATACCACAATTAAGGCGAGAACGATGTAACCAAGCGCCATAAATGGCACAACAATTTGGGTAAAGTTAGCGATGCGTTTTATACCACCAAAAATAATAAACGCTAAAACAATAAGAATAATAGCCAACGCAACCAGTTTAAAGCTGCCTACGTCACCAAAACTTGTAGACACCATAGTGCCATCACCAAATACTTGAGTGAATGCATTACCTACAGCGTTTGCTTGTACCCCTGGTAGGAAAACCCCACAGGCTATAATTGCCGACACAGCAAATAATACAGCCAGCCACTTTTGCCCTAAACAACGGTCAAAATAATACGCTGGGCCACCGCGGTATTGCCCGTCTTCTTCTAATTTATAAATTTGACCTAATGTTGATTCTGCGTATGCAGTGCTTGCACCTAAAAAAGCAACAACCCACATCCAAAAAATAGCACCTGGACCACCAAAACCAATTGCGGCTGCAACACCGGCAATATTACCAACCCCTACTCGGCCAGATAACGAGACAGCAAGGGCTTGAAAAGATGAAATCCCTTTCTCTGAAGTGTTAGGGCTAAATAATAGCTTACACATTTCTTTAAAATGTCTAACTTGAGCAAATCGAGTTAGCACTGAGTAAAATAAGCCTGCGCCTAGGCATAAATAGATGAGTGCATTACTCCAAACAACATCATTAACGGCGCTTACAAAAGCTTCCATGAACATCCTCACAGTTATATTTATTATTATTAATTACCATACTCTGCTATTCAGAATACCTGTCATAAGCTTTACGAAATAAGGGGTTAATCTTTTCCGTCTTTCTTATTGTTTAATTTATATTAACTTAAGTACCCAACCTTGTTAACAGTTAATTTTCAAAACAACTCACTATAGACTTGTCGATGACGTTTTACGCAGTGCAGGTTGATATAGACTATGCGGTATTAAATCTGCCGAGAAGGTGTATTGGAATGTTTTGGTGCTGTGGTGGGTAAATGAATTTTATTTTCTGGTACGGCCGGTTTAGCTTAAAATAAAAAGGGTATCAATATTATTGATACCCTTTGAAACAAACGTTTTATCTTAAGTTGTCTACAACATTAACAATGGCTGCTAACGTGTCTTGACCAAATTGATATGAACGGCGATCTGACCAGCCGTAATCTGGATCTGGTAAGTCATTATTATCTTTAAATGGCATTTCAACTGTGTAAGTAAGCGCTTTAAATTCTTCAGCGGTCGCTGATGAACCTACTGTTAAGTTAGCTTGACCTGGTTCGTCTTTATCGTAGCCATGAGTATCTTGAAACTCTGGAGTAATCGTTAAAAGCGCGGCTTTAAAGCTATCTTCTAAGCCTTTTAAGCGTGCATCATAGCTTGGTATACCTTCGCTACCGGCAACAAAGTTATATGGAATAGCTTCATCCCCGTGAATGTCTAGGTGCATGTCTAAGCCTGCTTCGCGCATTTTATTAAGCACCAAGTAAACTTCAGGGCTGTTTTCCATGCTTGGCGTTTGCCATTCACGATTTAAGTTAACCCCTTTAGCATTAGTACGTAAGTGACCACGTGCACTGCCATCTGGATTCATGTTTGGCACGATATAGAATACCGCTTTTGATAGTAAGGCTGCAGCATGTGGGTCTTCATCATCAAGTAGCTTGTGTAATAAGCCTTCTACAAACCACTCTGCCATAGTTTCACCTGGGTGTTGGCGAGCGGTAACCCAAATGACTTTTTTATCTGCACTTGGCTGGCCAATCTTAAGCACGCTCATATCACGCCCATCTAAGGTTTGACCTAGCGTCTCTAGCTGACAAAGCTCTTGGCTTTGTGCCCATGATAATAAATCTAAATGACGGTCGTAGCTGTATGGAGCGAAATAGGCGAAGTAAACGCTGCTGCACTCAGGCTCAAGCTCAAATGTTAGTGTGCCATTTTCATATGAAGACGGTACACGAAACCATGTTTGACGGTCGTATGAAGCAACGGCTTGGTAGTCTACCCAACCGTCTGGATATGCAGACTTATCAAGATTATTAATATTTAACTGATGTAGTTGATAAGGCGTTGTTTCAAGACGAAAGTGAAACCACTGATAAAACTCAGACTGATAATCTTTATTAATTTCTAACTGAATATTTAACGGATCGGTGGCTTCAATAACTTTAATATTACCACTGTCAAAATTGCTACTGATTTTCATTACAACAAACCTATTAGTTAACTGTGTATCTTGACCAAGGGATTTAGCCAAGAGGTAAGTACGTGTTCATGCACTTTAAACGGCTATTACTACGTACCCAATTTAATAAAGCGTACCATAACCGCTTCACTTTAAAAATCTTCAGACCTAAAAAAGCCAGCAAGTGCTGGCTTTTCTTAATTGCTCATGTGTTTATCGAGGTAAACTTGGGAATGAGACTTCTGCCATGTCGCGCATACAGCGAACCACCTGACAGCTATAACCAAACTCATTGTCGTACCATACGTAAAGTACAACACGGTTATCATCAACAATGGTTGCTTGAGAATCAACAACACCTGCGTAACGGCTACCTACTAAATCGGTAGATACAATTTCAGTTGACGCTGTGTAATCGATTTGATCACGTAGGTCTGAGTGAAGTGCTGTTTCACGTAAAAACGCATTAAGCTCTTCAACCGTCGTGCTCTTTTCAAGATTTAAGTTTAAGATAGCTAACGATACGTTTGGTGTAGGTACACGGATTGCGTTACCTGTTAGTTTACCTTCAAGCTCTGGTAATGCTTTAGATACCGCTTTTGCTGCACCTGTTTCAGTGATAACCATGTTAAGTGCCGCAGCACGACCACGACGTTCTGCTTTGTGGTAGTTATCAATTAAGTTTTGGTCATTAGTGTATGAGTGAACTGTTTCAACGTGACCATTCTTAATACCAAACTGATCGTTTAATGCTTTCAATGTTGGTGTTATTGCATTAGTTGTACAGCTTGCAGCACATACAATTTTATCTTCAGGTAAAATATCTTGGTTATTTACACCGTAAACGATATTTTTAATGTTGCCCTTAGCTGGCGCTGTTAATAATACTTTTGCAGCACCTTTAGATTCTAAGTGTTGACCAAGACCAGCTTCATCTTTCCAAATACCTGTGTTATCAACAACAAGTGCGTTTTCGATACCGTAAGCGCTGTAATCAACTTCGCTTGGCGAATTAGCGTAGATAACTTGAATGTAGCTACCGTTAGCTTTAATTGCATTGCGCTCTTTATCAATGGTAATTGAACCATTGAACGGACCATGGATAGAATCACGACGCAATAAGCTTGCACGTTTTTCCAAATCGCCGTCTTTACCACCACGCACAACAATAGCGCGTAGGTTTAGATCCGCATAAGGGCCTGATTTTTCAATTAACAAACGTGCTAATAAGCGACCGATACGACCAAAGCCGTAAAGTACTACGTCACGTGGCGCTTTAGGCTCAGAATCAACAATTTCAGCTAGCTCGTCTTTAACGAACTCTTCTACTGAACGGCCATTCGCAGCATCTGTGTATAAATAGCTGTATGCTAATTTACCAATATCGATACGGGCAGAATTTAATTCCATTTTGCTAATAGCTTCTAAGAATGGGAAGCTTTCACGTAGGCGAAGTTTAGTTCCTTCAAACTGAGCTACTGATTTGTGAGACTTAATAATATCTATAGTGCTTGAGTTTACTAATGGACGGCCGTAAACAGCGATTTCAATACCACGATTACGGTACAATTTACCAATAATTGGTTGCATGCTTTCAGCGTAATCTTGACGTTCTTGCCAGCTACTTGTGTATTCTAACTCGTGAGATGAGGTCATTTTTTTTACCTAATTAAACAATTTTGAACGGATAGCCTAAGAATGTATCGAATTTTGAGAGCAACACATTCCTTCGGGCAGGCCTATTCTAATTTAATCTCATTTTATTCTCCACTGTTAGAGACTAAAGTTTAGGCTAGAATAATACTTTATTGATGATTGAGAGGCTCGGATGGCTTTTAAGCGCATAACCCTCACTTTTGCATTGTTGCTTGCAGGGTGCGAAGAATCTTTTACCGTTGAAGATGTTTGTGCGCAATCACCCGCCATGTGCAATGATCTTAACCACGATAGCCACTGTAAGGCACAGCGAGAGCGTACTATTTTTTCTCGCTACCGCGAATCCTTACAACCAACCGATGAGCACAAGTATCAATTACTCAAAGCGTTTGAGCACTACAACCAATGTATCGGCTTAGCTGCTAATATTCAGCATATAAAGCTAAAAGGTAAAACCACCGCCCGTCGACGAGCGTATCTCACTAGTAATAAAGAAATGGCACGTATTTATCAGCAAACACAAGCAACCACTCACCCTGGCCTACTCTATTACCATTGGTCAAGAAACAATGATGAAACAGCACTCACCCGGTTACTTGCTCTAGAAAATACTGCTGAGGTTGAAACGAGTGCTGAAATGCAATTTTACTTGGCGTCTTATTATATTAAAGTTGATGAGCACAAAGCGATTGGTTTTTTATACAACACACTGGCGTTAAATCAAGCTAAGCAAGTACCTGATCCAGAAATATACACCTCTTTAATTAGCCTTTTTTACAAGCATCATCAATATAAGCACGCGTACATTTTTGCCAAAATAGCAGAGCTCTCTGGGATAAAAAATATCGACATATTATTAATTGAGCAGCAGTTAATAGCACAAGGTAAAAATTTAGAAAGTTTGGATAGGTTAGCCGAGCAAACTTTGCAGCAAATAGATCAAGGAAAGTTTATTTCCCCCCGGAAATAATACAACAGATACAAAAAAGGCAGCTTGCGCTGCCTTTTTGTTTATTTTTTGCTTGTGCCTACTTCGACACGGGTCTTTAACTTTTGTCCCGGTCTAAAAGTAACTACGCGACGTGCTGAAATTGGAATGTCTTCTCCCGTTTTCGGATTACGTCCCGGTCTTTCTTTCTTATCTCGAAGATCAAAGTTACCAAATCCAGAGAGCTTAATCTGCTCGCCTTTTTCAAGCGCTGAGCGGATTTCTTCAAAAAACGCTTCAACTAAATCTTTGGCATCTTTTTTATTGATCCCGAGCTTTTCAAATAGGTGTTCAGCTATGTCGGCTTTAGTAAGCGCCATATCTAGTCCCTCAACGATGCATTAAACTGTTCGGCCAGTGCGGCCACCACGTTATCAACTACCTGATTGATATCTTTCTCTTCGAGTGTTCTATCAACCGCCTGCAGTGTTAGAGCAATCGCCAAACTCTTATAATTTGGCTCAATACCTTTGCCCTTATACACATCGAATAAGTTTAGGTCAACCAATTGATTTCCGCCAACTTTTCCGATGACGTTTAAAATATCACCAATTTTAACGCTGTCTTGTACTAAAATAGCGATGTCGCGGCGATTTGATGGGAATTTAGACACCCCTACAGCTTGAGGTAAATTTCTTTTTTCTAATGCCGACATTTCAATTTCAAACACAAAAGTAGCATTGTTGATATCTAACGATTTTTGCGCTTGAGGATGTAATGCGCCAAAGAAACCTACTTTTTTACCATCAACATAAATAACGGCAGACTGACCCGGGTGAAGACCATCCGATTGCTCAGCTTTAATTTCAAAGCGGCTAACATCGTTGGTAATTGCAAGTAATGCTTCAACATCCCCTTTTAGGTCATAAAAGTCGACATTGCGTTTTTCTTCAACCCAATGCTCACCATGTACCAAACCAGTAATAACGCCACCAATAACAGGCACTTGGTAAACGCCATTTTCTGCGCTTTCATCGCTGATAAATTTAAGGCCATGTTCAAATAAGCGAATACGAGGTTGTTGGCGGTTTTGGTTATACGCAACAGATGAAAGCAGCCCAGGCATTAAACTTACACGCATCGCTGACATTTCAATTGAAATTGGGTGCGGTAATACCAGTGCATTACACTCAGGGTGTAAAATAGCCTGCGCTTTAGGGTCAACAAAGCTGTAAGTAATGGCTTCTTGATAGCCACGTGTTACTAGCGCATTTCGAAAACGGCTCAGGGCAACAGTTGATTCATCATGCGTGGTCATTTTAAGTTTTGCTGTCGGTGCAACATTAGGGATGCTGTTATAACCGTACACTCGTGCAACTTCTTCAATTAAATCTTCTTCGATACGAATATCAAAACGGTAGCTTGGCACATCAGCGCTCCAGCTATCATTGTCAAATTTAACATCAAGTCCTAAACGCGTCAGAATATCGGTTACTTTCGCATCTTCAATATGATGACCAATAACGCGGTCTAAACGTGACCGACGTAAACGTACTTCAGTTACTTTAGGTAACTTATCAGCAGCCACAGCTTCAACAACAGGGCCCGCTTCACCACCAACAATTTCAAGCAGTAACGCTGTAGCGCGCTCCATTGCGTCATGTTGTAGCGCAAAGTCTACGCCACGCTCATAGCGATGAGATGCATCGGTATGTAAGCCGTAGCTACGTGCTTGACCAGCAATAGCCACAGGGTTAAAGAATGCGCTTTCTAACAGAATATCAGCTGTTTTTTCAGTAACGCCAGATTGCTCACCACCAAAAATACCAGCAATAGCTAGCGCTTTATGATGATCGGCAATCACTAATGTCGATTCATTTAACTTTGCAGTGTTACCATCAAGTAAAACTAATTCTTCACCTGCGTTTGCACTACGTACTTTAATTCCACCCTCAATCGCTTTTAAATCAAATGCATGCATTGGGTGACCAAGTTCTAATAATACAAAGTTAGTCACATCAACAACCGGATCGATTGAACGCACACCACTACGGCGTAGCTTTTCAACCATCCATAAAGGAGTTTCAGCATTAAGGTTAATGCCTTTGATAACACGCCCTAAATAACGAGGACAAGCCTCATCGTTAACCAACTCGATTGATACTTTATCTTCAATTGTCGGTGCTACCGCTGGAATACTTAATGTATTAACATCAATGCTGTTCAGTACGCCAACTTCGCGGGCAAGGCCTTTAATACCTAAACAGTCACCACGGTTAGGGGTTAAATCTACATCTATGATGTTGTCATCTAACCCTAAGTATTCGCGTAAATCTGTGCCAATCGGCGCGTCAAGCGGCAATTCCATAATGCCATCGCCTTCTTCGCTAATGCCTAGCTCATCAAACGCACACAACATGCCGTGTGATGGTTGACCACGAAGTTTGGCCTTTTTAATTTTAAAATCACCTGGTAATACTGCACCAACAGTGGCAACAGCAACTTTAATACCTTGGCGGCAATTTGGTGCACCACAAACAATATCAAGCAGTTCATCACCACCAACATTAATTTTTGTTACACGTAGTTTATCTGCATCAGGGTGCTGGCCACATTCAACCACCTCACCTACAACAACACCATTAAATTTGGCTGCTGCCGGCTCTACGCCATCTACTTCTAAACCAGCCATTGAAAGCTGTTCCGAAAGAGCTTGCGTATCAATTGCAGGATTTACCCACTCTCTTAACCACTTTTCACTAAATTTCATTTTATTTCTTCACTCTTAACGGAACTGGTTTAGGAATTTTAAGTCGTTTTCGAAAAACGCACGTAAATCGTTTACGCCGTAACGCAACATAGTTAAGCGCTCTACACCCATACCAAAAGCAAAACCGGTGTATTTTTCAGGATCGATACCAACAGACTTAAGTACGTTAGGGTGAACCATGCCACAGCCTAATACTTCTAACCATTTACCATCTTTACCCATTACATCAACTTCGGCTGAGGGCTCTGTAAATGGGAAGAATGAAGGACGGAAACGAATTTCCATATCTTCTTCAAAAAAGTTACGTAAAAAGTCATGTAAAATACCTTTGAGCTCAGTAAAGCTAACGTCCGTATCAACCATTAAACCTTCCACCTGATGGAACATAGGTGTATGTGTTTGGTCGTAGTCATTACGGTATACACGCCCTGGTGAAATTATACGAAGCGGCGGCTGCTCTGTTTCCATGGTACGAATTTGCACACCACTAGTTTGAGTACGTAACACCAACTTAGGATTAAAGTAAAAAGTATCGTGATCGGCGCGCGCAGGATGGTGCTCAGGAATATTTAGCGCATCAAAGTTATGAAAATCATCTTCAACTTCAGGACCTGATTTAACTTCAAAGCCTAGTTCACCAAAAAAGCTTTCAATACGCTCAATGGTGCGAGTCACAGGATGCAAACCACCAGAAGGCATAACGCGCCCTGGTAAAGTTACATCGATAGTTTCAGCAGCTAGTTTTTCTTCAAGTGCTTTACTCGCTAAAAGCTCACGCTTATCATTAATTGCGCTTTGCACATCTTGCTTAGCTTGATTAATTACCTGGCCTGCTTCTTTGCGTTCTTCAGGAGCAATTTTACCCAGTGTTTTAAGTAAGCTGGTGATCTCGCCTTTTTTACCAAGGTAGTTAACCCTGATCTCTTCTAGTTGCGCGATTTCACTGGCACTGGCAACTGCCTCAAGTGCTTGCGCTAATATATTTTCTAAGTTCATTCGATACCTGATCTTTCAAAGAAGGTGATTACAATTTAGTTAGCTAATGATAACTGAAAGCAGGGTCTAGATTCTAGACCTACTACAGCTTTAGCGTTGATTTTATGAAAGGAATAGTTAATTTTCGCTGTGCAGCCATAGATGCATGATCTAATTTGTCCAATACATCCAATAAAGCGCGCATATCACGACTTAAACGGGTTAATAAAAACCGCGCACATTCGTCGCTAAGTTCAAGTCCACGCATGTTCGCACGTTTAACCAGCGCTTGTGCTTTATCATCATCACTCATAGAACGAATTTGAAAAGTGGTACCCCACTTCAAACGCGATTCTAAATCGGGCAAGCTAATATTAAGCATATTTGGCAGTAAATCAGCGGTTACTACCAACATTTTATTAGGCTCATTAAAGCGATTAAAAAAGTTAAATAACGCTTTTTCCCATGCATCATTACCTGCCACTAGGTGAACATCATCAATACATAATACATCTAGCGCCTCAAGTCCATCTAAAACCATCGGGCCAAAATGTAGAACTTCTCGCATTGATAGCAGCATATTAGATAAGCCGCGCTCTTGGGCTTGAATACAGGTGGCGTATAACAAATGGGATTTACCTGAGTCTCCTAAGCCACACAAATAAGTATACTGAAAAGCATGAGTAAGCTTAGCAAAACTATCTTTTAGATGGCTTACCTCTAATGAGTCTTCTCCACCAAAATAAGAGGCAAATGTTTCATCATCCGGTAAAGTAACCGGTAGCGCCATTTGCATTGGCTCTTGAGTTAGCATTAGTTTTCAACCCATTGATACTCTAGGCTTTGCTTATCAACTATGTGATAAAAAGCACGAGGGTCAACATAATCTTTAAAGGCATTATCAAGACCAAGGGCTTTTTTAAGGTCGTTAACAGTGCCGGTATGATCTAGCTTAAATTCAACCGAATCGGGAGTTTTACGTATGATAACCGCTTGGGTTACAACACTTAGGTTGAGTAGACGGCGCTTTGCCAATTCTATATCCACAAAGGTATCAGTCCCTTTTAAGGTCAAATTAGCAGTACGCTGTTCATAATACGCATTAGGATCGATGGCGTATTCGCCAGCTAAACCTTGTGCTAAATCATCAAGCATTTGCGCAACAATTTGCTGTCTATAGCCAATAATTCGGTTAGATTCAAACATTTCATCATTGGTGAAGCGCCAATCTAATACCCAATTATCGGAGTTAAATTCTTGATACATCCTAGCAGTAATACTTCGCTCAGCACTGTAGCGTTTAGATGCCTCTTCTACTGGTTCTGAAAAGTTCCCCCAAACCTCAGGGACTCCAACAAGGCGTCTATCTTGTAAATCCAGCAAAGGCACAACCACAGGTAAGCCACGACGGCTTGCTTTATCATAAATGAGTTGCTCTAACTGTGGGTAACTTTCTTGCGTTACTAGTTCTCGTTGCCTGTTATCTTCAATCCCTAACCAGATAGCAACTAGTGGGCGCTGTACTCCCCATAGTGGCAAATTAAGATCTTTAATTAACGCATTGATCTTTCGAGCCTCAAATTTGACTAATAATTTAAGCTCTCCGGGGATACGTTCATCGTATTCAAATTTTAACATGTAATCAGATATGTCTTTGGTGCGCTGCTTCGCTAGCTGATTTTCGTCCGCGCTTTTATCACCGCTCACTTTTACTAATACGTTCAGCAACGCTTTGCGGCTAGCATCTAAACGTGTATCACGAGATTTATCTTCTACAACCAAAATATCTTGATATAGATCAGTTACTTCAACTGCTGATACAGAAACACAAAAGAAAATGGATAAGGCGCTAATTAATAATCTATACACAGGCAAATCATTCATGGTTTTAAACTGTTTTGATCCTAAATCAAAGCCACTAACAAAGCAAAATTATATTTTTCTCAGTTACTAACACCATTAAGCTCGCTTTAATGATCATAAAAAACCTAAAAGCAAATACCGGCTAATTGGAATCGGTGCACTAGTTTATAGCGACAAAGCAGTAGAATGTCATGGGGTCGGTTCTGTTCTCTTCCCTTTCACCTCGAACCTTCTTTTTACTTTATTACAGATGTATAAAAGCCCGGCTCTTCCGAGTCTGCCTTTCTTGTATTTGGAGTCGGTGCGCTACTTCGTAGCTACAGTAGGCTCGGTTCTGATCAATTTTCTTCCTTTAACCTAATACCTTTAACCTCGAACCTTCTTTTGACTTTATTCCAGACGTAAAAAAGCCCGACTCTTTCGAGTCGGGCTTGCTTGTATTTGGAGTCGGTGCGCTACTTTTATAGCGACAAAGCAGAATGTTCTTCTTGGACAGCGTTGATAGCCTTAATAAAGGCATGGAGGTGGCTTTAGGCTGTTATTATTTTGCTTTTAACCTAATGCCTTTAACCTTTTACCTTTGTTTTTCACTTTCCTACAGACGTAAAAAAACCCGACTCTTTCGAGTCGGGCTTTCTTGTATTTGGAGCCTGGTAATGTCCTACTTTCACATAGCAAATGCTACACTATCATCGGCGCTGTTTCGTTTCACTACTGAGTTCGGCATGGGGTCAGGTGGGTCCAAAACGCTATTGTCACCAAGCAAA